>JAUWJC010000541.1 GCA_030607895.1 Pirellulales bacterium | reverse complement strand
GTATCAATTACTCGACCAATTAGAAAACTACCTAAATCTCGCCACTTGACCGGCTTGAGAACTGCGAAAGTTCAGATACTCAACGCGGTCAGAAATTGAGGTTTTGTAGGAGGCCACTCCCGTCGCCCATTTTCGGGAAATGAGGCCTCAATCGGCGACAGGAGTCGCCTCCTACAATACGCATTCCGTAACCATACCCAGTTTACCCGACGCACCCCGCACATTGCAAGGGTCTATTTCCCGGCCGAGGGAAAGTTTCCTCCACAGGGGGGTATGCCAATCAAACCGGCGGTTCGCCATTTACTTTCCTCTTGGTGGTCTTCGTACGAAAAACCCATGAAAGCTACGCCGAAGGCGTTATACAACCTAGCCCAGGGTCGCGCAGCGCACCTTGGGCTTTGCTGTGTAACCGCTTCGCGGTAGCAGCAGAAACCTCCCCAAAATCCGTGACGGTCAGCCGTTTTTTCAACGAGCGAGTGAATCAGTGGTGCGGAAAGAGTTGGTGAATTGCGAAGCCGCAAGCGGCTTGTTCGGACGTTACTGACCACTGCCCACTGATCACTGCTCAGCGTGTCCCGCACCGTCGGGCTTTGGAGAGCACGTCGGGTTTTGCGTGGTCGAGGATGCGATAGGCGGCCAGTTTGGCGAGATCTTCCAGGAGGAACCCGGCCAGGGCGAAGCCCCAAACGAACATTGCCCAACGCCATCCGATGGGGGCCATGAAGATGCCGTTGACGGCAATCAGCGTGGCCACCGCTTGGGTTCCAACCACTGCCCAGAACAGGGACTTGGCGGGCCGAATCGACCAGAAGGGCCCCCGGGTTCGGGCGACAAAGACCGTAAGGTGACCGGCCACCGAGAGCTTCAGATACATCAACGATTGGATCGTGGCAGCTTCCAGCATGAAGAAGCGTTCGGCCAGGTAGAACAGGCCGAAAGACTCCATCACGCCGACAATACCCAGGATGGTTGCCACCCCCAGCACTTCACGCATGTTCCAAGTTTCCGGCTGATCGGAAGCCTTAACCCTGTCGAACGCGATCGACAGAATCGCGCCGTCGTTCAGAAGGGCCAACAACACGATCATCACGGCCGTGACCGGATAGAAATTGAAGACGAGTATGGCCAGCGTCATGAACAGCAGCACGCGAATCGTCTCGGCTATACGGTAGACGGCGTAGTTGGTCATTCGCTGGAAGATATGCCGGCTCTCGCGGATGGCGTTGATGATTACCGACAGGCCGGGCGAAAGCAACACGATATCGGCTGCCGCCCGGGCGGCGTCGGTAGCGCCGGAGACGGCGATTCCCACCTCGGCCTTTTTGAGTGCCGGTGCGTCGTTTACGCCGTCGCCGGTCATACCCACCACGTGGCCGTGCTGCTGCAATACGTCGACGACATGGTACTTGTGCTCCGGATAAACCTGTGCGAAGCCGTCGGCCTCTTCAATCGCCTTGGACAATTGGCCGGCTTGATGTCCCTTGGTCTCGTCGAACAGGCTGGCGTCGAGGATGTTGGTACCCAGGACCAACTGCCGGGCCGTCTCCTTGGCGATGGCGATCTGATCGCCAGTGACCATCTTCACCCGGGCACCCATCCGCTGTGCGGTCTTGATGGTTTCCTTGGAATCCTCGCGCGGCGGGTCATATAGCGGCAAGACGGCCAGGAATTGCCATTGGTCGTGCTCGTCGGCCCGCGCGACCCCCAACGAGCGGAAACCACGCGAGGCGAACCGGTCGATCACCTCATGCACGTCCGAGCGCACCTGCTCGGCGTTGGCCGACATATCCAGGATTACTTGCGGGGCGCCCTTGGCAACTTTGAATTGACGGCCCTCGGGCGGCTTGACCGTGGCCTCCGTCCGTTTGTGTACCGGATCGAACGGCTGGAAGTGAACCACCTCGTAATCGCCGATACTCTCGCCGCCGGTCAGACCGCCGATGACGGCCAGGTCGATCGGGTCCTGGTCTTCGGCGCGCGAGGCAAGCGCGGCGCTCAGGATCGCCTGTTCGCGGGTAACCCCCTCGATCAGGAACGGATCGTTCAGCGTCAGCTTATTCTGAGTGAGCGTGCCGGTCTTGTCGGTGCAGAGGATATCCATGCCGGCCAGTTCCTCGATGGAAGCCAGCCGGCTGACGATTGCTTGCGAGCGGGCCAATATCCGGGCACCAACCGCCATGGTGACCGACAGCACGGTGGGCAAGGCCACCGGGACGGCCGCCACGGTCAGGACCAGGGCGAATTGCAGCGTGGGCCCCATCGGATCGCCGCGGAACAAGGCCACGATCAGGATCAGGCTCACCAACACGACCGCCAGTACGATCAGGTAGTCGCCAATCTTCAACACGGCGCGTTGGAAGTGGCTTTTCGTCTGGGCCGTCTCGATCAGGTGGGCCGTCTTCCCGAAGTAGGTGTTCCTTCCGGTGGCTTCGACCCGCGCCTCGATCTCGCCCTGCGTCACTATCGACCCGGAATATACAACGTCGCCCGTCTTGCGTGTAACCGGCAGCGACTCGCCGGTCAGCGACGATTGATCCACGTGGACGGGATCACCTTCGAGTAGTTTTCCGTCGGCCGGTACGACGTCGCCGATCCGCAGCCGGAGGAGGGCGCCGGGTACGAGTTCCCGGGCGGGGATCGTGGCCCATCGGCCGTTACGTCTGACACGCGCGCGGAGCGCCAGTTTCTTCTTCAGTGCGGCAATTGCATTGCCCGCCTGAAACTCCTCCCAGAACCCGATTATTGCGTTGACCACCAACAGCACCAGGATGATGCACAGATCGGCCCAATGCCCGACCACGGCCGAGAGGATCGCCGCCACTTCGATCATCCAGGGAATCGGGCCCCAGAAGTACGAGAGGAACTTGAGCAGGTGGTTTTCCTTCTGCTCGGGCAGTTCGTTGTAGCCGAATTGTTCCAGGCGGCTTCTGACTTCTTCTTGACGCAGCCCGGCCGGCGAGGTGGCCTGGGCGGCCGCGTTTTGGGATGCAGGCAGGCGTTCGCTTTTCGTGCTCATTGGTTCATTCTGGTGTTTTCGGGCGTAGG
>JAUWJC010000269.1 GCA_030607895.1 Pirellulales bacterium | reverse complement strand
GCTTTGCTACTGGGCTGGTGGCTAGCCTTTGCCCAGGGAGGAATTTCACCTCCTGGATAACGACAACCAATTTCATCGAGGCAGCCAGCCTCGAATTCCAAGGTTACGGGTTTAACTTGGCGCGAGAGTATTGGGGAAGAACAGAAGGCAACAAAGGTAACGAAGTAAGAGGCAAATGGAATCTAGCGGCTGACGGCACCACGGTCGGCAACAGTGCATTCTTTCGCTTCGTTTCCTTCGTTGACTTCTGTTCAACGCAAAGCTCCACGGAAGGTGAGCCTCACCAGGACAAACCACGGCTGCCGCTTTCCGTTTTCCCATTTCCCCCCCGCCCCTTTTCCCTCATCAGACCGTGCAAAGCGCGATTTACGCCCTGTAGTACAAATCCGTAGAAGCTTGTTTTTCTGACAAGCTTTTTAGTAGCCGTTGGGGTTCAGGGTTCAGGGTGCAGGACCTCGGAACAAGGTTTGGATGCAAAGTTCTGAACCCTGAACCCTGAATCCTCCTTTGGTTGCGGCTCCGCCGCGCCGTGGTAAAACCGGCTCCGGCCACCGGGGCGGTCGTTGACAACTCGTCCGGTTTGGAACATAATAAAGGATTATCCTCACCTTCCCGTTACCTTTCGATACGAAGGAGTTTGTAGTGACCGCTCCGTGGATTACCTATCGGCCCGAGTTGAAAGTCCTCGACTGTACAGTCCGGGACGGCGGCCTGGTCAACGACCATATGTTCGATGATCGATTCGTCAAGGCCGTCTACCAGACCTGCCTGGACACCGGCATCGACTACATGGAGATTGGCTACAAGGCCTCGAAAAAGCTGTTCGCCCCCGACAAGTTCGGCGCCTGGAAACACTGCGATGAGGATAACATCCGGCGGATCGTGGGCGAGAATGAAACGCCATTGAAGCTCACGGCGATGGCCGACGCGGGCAAGGCCGATTGGCGGACCGACATTCTGCCGAAGAAGGACAGTGTGTTGGACACGATTCGCGTGGCCTTTTACGTTCATCAGACGACCGCGGCGGTCGACATGATTAACGACGCCTTCCAAAAAGGCTACGAGGTGACGGCCAACCTGATGGCGGTCGCCGCGGCCCAGGAAAAGGAGGTCGACCAGGCGTTGGAAATCCTTGCCGAGACGCCCGCCTCCACGCTGGTCGTGGTCGACAGTTGGGGGTCGATGTACGCCGAGCAGGTCGAGATTCTGGTCAAGAAGTACTTCCAGTACGGCAAGGATACCGGCAAAGAAGTGGGCATCCACGCCCACAACAACCAGCAGTTAGCGTTCGCCAATACAATCGAGGCGATCATTCACGGAGCGAACCGGGCCGACGCGTCGATGGCCGGGCTGGGGCGCGGGCCGGGCAATTGCCCCATGGAGTTGCTGATCGGCTTCCTACGAGACCCCAAGTTCCATATCCGACCCGTCTACCGGGTGCTCGAAGAACACTAGCTCCCGTTGAGCAAGGAAGTCGAATGGGGGCCGTTGCCGCAGTACAACATTACCGGCCAACTCAACCAGCATCCGGGTACAGCAATGGCCGCCAGGGCCGACGCCGAGCAGCGCGACAAGTACGTCGACTTCTACGACAAGACCGTTAGTGAGGTGTAACCGTTAGCATGTAGCCATGTAGGTTATGCTTCAGCATAACACATTCGGGTGCGATGTTATGCTAAAGCATAACCTACACCTGGGGACAGGGTGGTTCTACCGGTTATTCGGCGCGGATGGTGCGGTCGCAAGACGCTTGAGGAGTTCGGGCGAAACGGCGTCGAGCACGAGGATTTCGCTCTTGGCCCGAGGGTTCGACCGCGACCGGATGATGCAGATTACCTCGGCGCCTTCGGCTCGCCGACGACCGATCTCCTCCAATGCCGCCTGCTCGTGCATGGGCAGCGGTCCAGACCGGTCGGTGCGGCTGGAGGTCGACTGGATGTCGTCTTGCAGTGGCCGGACCAGCCGGTCGCCATCTGCCGGCGAGGGCATTTCTTTGGACATTTCGGGCGGATCGACGGCAACCAGCGGCGCCTGGGCCGGCAGGTCCTCGCCGGACTGGACCACGTAGGAAAGCCCCACCTTTTCCAACTCCCCGTGTACGCTGGCCAACGCCGCGTATAGCCCCTCTTGATCGGTCGGATCGGCCGCATTGCAGACGCCGATCAGCAGGCCGTCGGCCGAGAACAGACCGCCGCCGCTGCGGCCCTCGACCGGCAGTCCGGCCACTTGAACGTTCGGTGGGCCGAGGAACTTGTCCAACGACTTGACCTGACTGTGGCGTGCAGTGGGCCGGTCGCCGTTGTTGCAGCCGACGCCGATCACCGGATCGCCGGCCGAAATGCGATACCCCGCCGGAGCCACCGGCGCCGCGGTCACCGGGCCGGGTGTCTTGATGGTCAGAAGCCCCACGTCGCGCCGCAAGTCGTAGCCGATCAGCCGGCCGGGTATCTTCTGGCCGGGCACGGCACCGAACAGGTCCACCTCGATCCGGCCCTTGCCCCGAGACTCGCGGAAAATATGCCCGCAGGTCAATATCAACGCTTCACCCTGCCGGGCGTCGATAATGGTTCCCGTTCCGCAGGAACGCCCGTTGGCGTCTTCGATCCGCAACCGAACCGTGGCGGCGATCAGTTGGGCATCGAACCGCTTGTCTCCTTCGGCCGTGGCAACCGGCGGCGGGGAGGCCAACCGCCAGTTGGGAACTCTGCCATTGGTCGACACGGCGCCCTTGGTAGACACGGCCAAGCCCGCTTGCTCCCACGCGGCGGCAAACGGTGGATCGGCCGCGGCACCCGGAATTGGAACCGCGGGAGCCTTGGGTAATGTCGATTCGGCCAAGTTGGCCGGCGTGGTGGATTTCGTTCGGGCGGCCAGGGCCGTGCGGCACATCTGCTCCAACCGGCCGAAGCTGGTCGCGCCCTCCACGCGGTCCGTCTCCCGGCCGTCGACCACCATCACAAAGCAAGGAATGCTCTGCACCCCGTACTTGGCCGCTAGCGCCCGGTTCCGATCGACGTTGACTTTCCGAACCGGGTAGCCCAGTTCGGACAACTGCCGTACCGTGGGGTCCATTTGCCGGCAGGGAGCACACCAATCGGCGTAGAAGTCCAAAAGGACCGGCTCCGGGCCGCCCAATGCGGCCAGCGCCAACAGGGCCGTTTGCAAGCAGACCATCAGATTCCTCCTTTGCGTTGAGCCGAAAAAGGGACCAGGTTTAATTTGTGCGAAGCACCCTCCGGGCCGGTCCGGCAAATTAAACCTGGTCCCTTTTTCGGCCTTTGCGTTGGTCTAATTCCGGTCGGTGCTGCCGGGAGGCACGGCTACCGATCCCTTGCTCCGT
This sequence comes from Pirellulales bacterium, assembly GCA_030607895.1. Lineage (GTDB taxonomy): Bacteria > Planctomycetota > Planctomycetia > Pirellulales > Thermoguttaceae > JAUWJC01. The sequence continues at coordinate 2,821 of JAUWJC010000269.1, read as the reverse complement.
GCATGGGCCCAACCCCGAAGAACCGAGGCGGATGCCGGCCGGGAAGAGGAAAAAGGCGAGCCGAACGGGTAACCTCCCTGTCACCGTGCTGAACGCGGATAGTACAACGTCGGTTTCAGAGCCGAAAAAGGGACCAGGGTTAATTTGTGCGAAGCACCCTCCGGGCCGTTCCGGCAAATTAAACCTGGTCCCTTTTTCGGCCCGAACGACGGCGGGTGTACCATCCGGGACGAACTCCTTTTCGTCGAATTATTGCGAAGATCAACGGTTGGCTGGATCCTAGAAGTGGGAAGTGCGGATTCTGGCCGGAATTCACTTCTGAGGCAATCTCAACTTCCCCATTTTTTGCCAGATGGACCAAAAAAACCGATTTTTCTCGGCCGAAGCTGCCAAATATCGCCACATTCCCCTTAAAATTGGGGTTAAGGAAGTCGGCCAAGGTGGGTCAGCCGGGTGCAAGTCGGGGTTTGGGCCGTAGCACAGGCTTCCAGCCTGTGGCTGGGCAACACAGGCAAGATGCCTGTGCTACTGGTGCAGCCTATGAATAATCCGGCTCTATTGCTTGAGATGGAAGTCGAATGTGTTCGAGTCCGGCTTCACTTCCGCCGTCAAACCGGAACTGGCCGGCTTGTTGTAGCGAACGGGCGTGAGCAGATCGGGGATCGGCTCGGACGGATCGTCGGCGTTGGGCAGGCTCTTGTAAGCGGTGATCGTCACCTGGTAAGTGCCCGGTTCGAGCCCGCGCCGGTCGCCCGTCTTTATCCGGTAGGAGCCGTCCGGCTGGATCTCCGCATGACCCATCGCCTGACCGTTGGTCTGGAAGACGACAGTTCCACGGGTAAGTGGTTTTCCATCGAGTGTAACCTTGCCGCTGATACTAGCCAGGTTCGACCCGCAGCCGACAATAAGCACGCAGAAGACGACACTCATCAGGCGGTACGCGGTGGGCGGTTGGCACTTGCGATTCATGCGTTCTACTCGGGCAATTGAACCAGTTCGAGGCCGTTTCGGGTGCTCAGGGCCCGATATAGGTCGATCTCGATCAGCTCGGTTATGAAGTGGACCGAGCCGTCGGCGAAACAAAAGGCAGCTCCCTGGGGATGGAAGCTGCGGAAGCCGCGCATCTCCCACCACTTGTTCGGATCGGGTGGATTCGGCATGTAGTTCAGCGGCGCGTAGGTACTGCTGGTGTCGCCGTTGGAATAGACCCAAGCCGTGTGCCAGTTGTGGCGAGGCAGGTCTTCGCCGACCATCATGGTGTTGCTGGTTCCGTCGGGTATATCCCGAAAACGTCGGGGCCACTGGTAGCAGTTCCGCCAGAACAGGCCGTTGCAGGGAAACTCCGCCCGGTTACAGTACGGCGAGCCGCCGAAGGAACTGACCGCGCCCATCATGCTGTCGCCCATCACCCCCTTGTAATCAGTGATTGCCACTTCAATTCCCGACCATTGCCACTGCTCGGTAATCAACTTCATGGCGTCGGGGTCGGAAGGGCACTTGAGCACGGGGATGTTTGTCTTGACCAACTCCCGATTGGCCGCCGATTTAATCCCGCCGCCGCTGAGAAAATGGCCGTTGAAATCGAACCGATCGAACAGCGGCTGCTGCTCCAGTTGCGGCAGGATGCTGACGATCCAGCCTTTTCCGTTTTCCTCGGGCGAAGGTTTCGGTCCCACGCCCGGCCCGTAGGCAATGCTGATCGGCAACACATTGAATTGGGTGAGGTAGCTATGCACGGCCAGGCCGATTTGCTTGAGATTGCCCGCACACTGCACCCGCCGAGCCGCCTCGCGAGCCGCCTGCACCGCCGGCAGCAACAGGGCAACCAGGATGCCGATAATGGCAATCACCACAAGTAGCTCGACCAGTGTGAAACCGCGCCTGCAACTCAGTCTGCAACTCATGGCCATTCCTTCCCTTTCAGCAGACCGTCCCCGGGATGCTCGGGGGCAACCGATGGTTCAGCTACCATATACAATAGTCGAATACACCGGTGAATGTGAACCGTTGTGTTCTGAGTCCCGCCAAATCGGAGCAACGTCTCCTGGCGATCTTCAGGCTAACCACATTCATCCAAGAAGCCAACTCTTGACGGTATGGTCTCCGGTCGGCTGTACCTACCGGGAACAGCGAAGCGGTTCCGTTGGGGGGTCTGGTTAGGTGTGTACCGCTGGTGTGGGCAGGGGAAAGCCCCGGTTTACCCTACTGCAGGGTGGTATCAGGCGGTTTTTTTCTGGCCAACTTCCCATTTGGACATTTTTTTGCCCATCCGGCTTGCATGGTCTGGCAGGTCGGTTATATTAAGTGATTCGCGTGATGGGCCAGACCGGCTAGCGTAGCTCAATCGGCAGAGCGGCTGATTTGTAATCAGCAGGTTGTGGGTTCAAGTCCCTCCGCTAGCTCGTAACGGAAACCCCTTGTTGTTCGCCGGGCGTGTGGAAATTGCGTTTTCGTTACAAAGCCGGGTCGTGACGCCCCGGTTTTGCATGGAGACAGAGTCGCCGTTGTTGACCGCGCGCTGTAAACTGCCGATAGTAAATCCAAAAGGCGGATTGGCCGGCATGGCGGGTGGCAGGCGAGCGGATTTGAGAACTCAAAGTGCGGGGGGGTTTCCCGAGCGGTCAAAGGGGTCAGACTGTAAATCTGATGGCAATGCCTTCGCAGGGTCGAATCCTGCACCCCCCATTGGCTGTTGCGGGTGTAGCTCAACGGTAGAGCCATAGCCTTCCAAGCTATTGACGAGGGTTCGACTCCCTTCACCCGCTTTGCCGGGTGGAGTAAAATGACGACAATAGAAAACAGCGGCAACAGAAAACAGCGG
>JAUWJC010000005.1 GCA_030607895.1 Pirellulales bacterium | reverse complement strand
GGGAATGGTACGGTTCGCAGAGTGCCCGCACGATGAATGCAACACCGGGAATTCGTCCGCCGCCACGAGTTCGAGCCACCTAACACGGAGGTGGTGTCATTTGCCAGGGAACTCTCCCTGGAGGCCCCTAAGGGTCGGTTCCAATACCCCCCGCCAGCATTTCTATTCCCATCAGGCCCGGCACTTGTGCCAGCAACGCCAATACGATACAATGAACTCGCAATTGGCCACCTTGTATTTTCGGTGTATGAGAGCAATGCTTATCAATCGAGGTTGTAACGCTTTGCAAGAGTGCGAATCGCGGTTACGCGGACTTCTAGCGGAAGCTGCCGCAGTCGGCGACTATGAGGCTGCGCTGCAGTTGACGGAATGGGCACGGGCCCTTGCAACTCTCGCGACTGTTTTGCCTGCCGCAAACGTAGCGGGGCTGAATTCTAGCCATGCTGGTCATCCCAAGCACGACGGAGCACATCGCGCTTCGTCGAGCGCGCTCGTTCAATCCAGGAAATCAACTCGGCGACGAAAAAAGAACGGCGTCCATCGAACCTTGCGTAAGCGCAAAACAATTGGCGCTGCCTACCCGAAGTTCGCTCGCTTCAAGAACGAATTGATCAAGATTGGCTGGTCAAAAAAGGACAAAAAGGAGTATCAACACAAGGCACCGCGGCAGGTTGTTGATCTGCTTCTTGAACGATTGTCGGAAGTCGGCGCGTCCGGCGGTGTTTTCACGACCGAGGAGGTTTTTCCGCTGCGCGAGAACGATGGTTCCGACGTTCCATCCTACCGGGCTTATTTGGCGCTCGCGTGGCTCAAGGCTGTCGGGTTGTTGGTGCAGCACGGGCGGCAGGGGTATACACTTGACACGACGACCTCCATCAAACCGTTGATTGAAAAGGAGTGGGCCAATTTGCCCAACCTGTAAATGAAGCAACAGATGCAGCCTCGGGGTCCGCGTGATCTCCTGCGCGTTGATGCGAAGGATCGCGATCTATATGGCCGGTTTTCACTCGCGCACCTAACTGCCTATTCGGTGCATTGGCTCAACGTTTGGGATATCCCCACCACCTACGAGAACGTGAGTGTCTTGAACGCCCGTCTGTTCCCGGAGGATCTTAGCATGGCGACAGCGGGCTTTCCCGAGTTTCCGGACGCTCTGCGTACGAACCGTAGCTTGCTCCAAATGCGCCCGAAGTATCGAGGTTTCGCGACGTCTGACCCGCGAAAAGGCGTGCATCTTACGAAGAAAGGTTGTAATGAAGTGGCGCGCGTGATCGAAGCGATTGGCACACCGACATTCGAGGGGAAGTCTATCGAGGTCGATCCGGCGGCAATCGACCCGCGACGGCCAAGTAAGGACAGGGCGCGGACATCTACTCCGGCGCAACTCATTGAAGAGAGACGGTTGCGGCTACTATTCCGACGCTTTAAGGCAGACCGCCTTGATGACACGGAAGTGGTGCATTTTCTTGGATTCTTGGGACTTTATGACCATACACCACCGCGCGAGGTGAAGCGAGAGTTCAAACGCATCCGGGCCGCCGCGTCCGAAATCGGCGATGACGAGTTTCTTGCATTCATGGATATCATAGCCGACAAGTTTCAGGCTTATCTGAACCGACCGGATCCCTCCCGTCAGAAGGAGCAGTAGTATGCGCCATACCGAGTTCAAGCCACGCACTGCTGTCCGCGAAGAGAAACGACAGGCCACGGAAGCAGTAGGTCGCAGCTTCTGCAAGACGCTGGCCGAGCCGATAACGAACAGCGATACAAGCGCAAAACACAAGCATAGCATACTGCATGCGAGCGGTCTCGTTGAATTGATGTTCCTGGTGCCTAAAGGAACGCAAATCGACACCGCCGCTCTGCGTTCGCAGTTGAAGGACAAGTACCCTAACCGGCCAATTGTGTTGGAGCTTGTGACGGCGAAGTCTAGCGGTCGGTCAGTCGGAGAGGTGCTGCTTATCGACCAGGGAACCGGTATGAGCGCCGCTGGGTTACGGACAGCCCTCGAAGATATCGCCGGTGACAGAAACGAGGTTTCTGGTGGGCATGCGCGGCGCGGGATTTTTGGCCGTGGCTTGTCTGATGTTATGCGTGCTCATTCGAAACCAGTCGTACAGACCTACAACGGTAAGCAACTCACAATCGCGCGAGGTGAGTGGCGCAAAGACGGCTGGACGATTGAAATGGACGATTTTGAGAACCCCACCAGGACCCAGTTCAAGAAGACATTCCTTAAACCGACGACAATGGGGACGGCCATCCAGTTCATTATTAAAGACCGAAAGCGCTGTCATATCCCCGGCCCTTCTGACATAGCATACCGCCTTGCGAACTTCTATATGCTTCGGTTGATTGCCAGCGATCCCAATGTCGAGTTGATTCTTCGCCAGTACCGCGCCCAAGATGTCATCGAGGACCGCATCGAATACGATTTCCCAGTTGGTCAGGTCATCGAATCGTTTTCACGAGACTTCGATGTATCCCAGCTTGGTTTTGGCGACAAACCATTGACTGTTGACTTCCTTGTCGTTCGCGCCGATTCGGAACGTCCGTTACGGGGGCTCGGCGTAGACCGCGACGCACGAGAAAACGGGATGTTAATGGTTGACGACCTGGATGCGGTCTACGATCTAACTTTCGCCGACCCTGATTATGAACGAGCCGACTTTCTATCACGGATATATGGTATCGTCAGAGTCAATGGCCTTCGAGAGGTGTGTGAGCAGTGCCTCAACGATCCAGAGGCGCCGACATCACCCCTTCGACCCGACCGCGACGGGTTCAATCATGAACACGAGTTCTCGCGGGTATTGTTAGGCTTCATCGCAGATGCCCTAAGGCCAGTTTACGAGAAGGAGCGAAAGCGTGCCCGGGAAAAAGATCGCGGGAAGCTCTCGGCTGAGACGAAAAAGCGGATTGATGACGCACTCAAACACCTGAACAAATACTTTCACGATGTGACAGAACTCGGCGGGACTGGTTCCGGTACGCCTGACGACACGCCGGAAGAACCGAAGGAAGCAGTCGTTTTCTATCCTCAGAAGACGAAGTTGATCGCCGGTTGCGCACGTCAGGTTTTTCTTCTTGTACGTGACGATGTAGTCAAGAGTGGTGCTGAAGTCGTTGCAACTGCTAGTGAGAGCTTCACGGTTCAGCCGGAAACTGACCGGATATCAAGCAAAGACTCTCCGCGTTGGTCTCCACATAAGCAGTTTTTCGTGCTGCGCTTCTCCGTGGCCTCCACTGAGGTAGGCCGAAGCGGTATCGTAGACGCCGTTGTGGAAAGTAAGGACGGCGATTTGCTGGAGGCTAGGCTCACGATCAGTGACGTGCTCACGGAGCCCGAAAGAGAAGTTCCCGAGGCGATGGAGTTCAGGCCAGCCGAGGCAACCGGGCGACCTGGTCGGAGAAATAATCTTTTTCTATATCTGAATCCTGAAGTCATCTCAGCCGGCCATTACGTGCGTATCCACATCGTGAAATCGTTAGGCAATATTAAGTTGATCAACAACAAAGTCGAACGCGTCGACCAAGTAGACGTCAAGTTGAACAAAGCTAAACACCGAGTGAAGGGGCAAAACGTATTCCGTCTACGCATCCCGTGGAAAGGTACAAGCTGGAATCAACATGCCCAAGTGTTGGCAAGCGTTAAGGTCGGCGGCCCCAAGCCGTTAACCGCCAAGGCAACAATTCGCCTTGACGAACCGGATGAAGGCGGTTTTTTCAAAGACGTGCAGTATGACGACCTAGGCGACGAAACACTCGCTCCGAGCAGGTTCGCTGCGGGTGTTATCACTGTCAATGCACGAGACCCTTTGAACACAGTGCTTTTTGGCAATGCCAAGAGCAAGGAGGAACTCAAGCACAGCTTTGACCGGCAGTTGAAGGAAAGCGGGCTGGCCCAACAACGGCTGGCACAACTCCTTCTCGAAGAGGCGTCATTCAGGGCGCTTGAACACTTGCACCGGAACAACAAGCTGCTGCTCGCTACGGACCTTGAAGTTACCGCCGTTCACGATGCGATCAATAAGTACAAGTATGATTCGGCGCTCGCCGTGCATCGGGCGCTTGTCCGATCAACCTCATGATGTGCGACCGTTGCCGGAAAACGGGGATGTCGTCAGCGCGGTGTTGGGTCGAGGAGCGTAGATCGGTTTGCCCATCGGTCTGTATGGCAACGTTTCCTTCATCGCATCCTTGATCCTCTGACGAGCGATATCCAAGTAATCCTTTACTAGTTCAGCTCCTGCCGCACGCCGACGGTGCATAATGGCGGCGACGGCGGTAGTGCCGACCCCAAGGAACGGATCTACCACCAGGTCGTTCTCATTCGTGAGCGCCAAAATGAAACGTTCGGGTAGTTCTATTGGGAACTGGCAAGGGTGAATCGTTTTTTCCACATGGTTATTCTTAACGTTTGGAAACACCCAGACGTCGCCTGGGTTCTTTCCTCGCGGATTGCTGGAGTACTCACCCTGACGTGATCCTTTATACGCCTTTTTTCCGGGGTACTTCTGAGGAACCCGTATAGCATCGAGATCAAAAGCAAACTGGTCGCCCTTTGTATACCATAGTATTGTCTCATGGCGACCCGAAAACCGTCGTCGGCAGTTCAAGCCGTGCTCGAAATACCAAATGATCCGGTTGCGTAGTTGCAGGCATTCGTGGGCTGCGAACAACGGGTGGAATACGATATCCAGTGGCATGACCTGGGGCTGCCTTGGTACGTGATGTCCAACCTGCCAGCAAATGCTACCTCCCGGTTTCAGCACGCGTACGCACTCCGCAATTACTGCCTTTTGCTGCTCCAAGTAGTCCTCGAAGGTCAATTTCTTTTCGTAGCTTTTGCCTATGTTGTATGGTGGTGACGTAACTATCAGCTTTACGGACTTATTCGGAATCGCTCTTAGAAGATCCGCGCAGTCTCCACAGAATAGCGTGACATCGTTTTCTCGCGAGAATCGACCTCGAATTCTGATCTTGTTGATTCGCGTACAGATCATGACGTTCCCTCAGGTCGGAAAGAACACGGCCTCCAGTAAGGATATAGTATACCAGGATTGGTCGGGGATATCTACACCGGATCTTTTCCCGCAAGCTGTCCCACAAACTTCCGGGGACAAAATACCAATTATTGACAAACTGGGATGGAGTTGCCAAGAAGAGACTTTTGGGGTCAGAGAAAGCGCCGGGACAAACTGGGATGGAGTAGCGAATGAGAGAGTCGTAAGGAAAAGGGCGGGCGAGCTATCAGCAATTCGGGAATTCCGTTGACACAACACCAATTATTCTGACCGTCACGGATTCTGGGGAGGGCAATTGGGCAAGCGGCGGCGGAGAAACAACTTCCCGATTTCTGGCCGCCTTTGGTGAATATAATTGTTCACGGGATTATCTCGGCCACGGATGAAACACGGATCGAAAGGGCCGGATTTTGAGTAACACCTCATTCGTCCGGCACGATATCAAGATATCAATATCAAGAAGCATCAAAACACCCTTCTTCTTTTCTCTATCCGTGTTTCATCCGTGGCCCGATTCCATTGTGCCAGTGAAAGCCGCCCGGGGTTGCGAAGTGCCCACGTGATACCCGCCCCGAGGACAGGGCGGCTCGGATTACGAGTAGCGTGGCCGGGCGTGAACGGTTACGCGGATAGTCATTTGGTATGGCTCGTTGGAACTGTCGGGTCAATTCCCGATGTCTGTCGGGCAAGGTGACCGGAACTCGTAGTGTCCCGACTCGATCCGATACACGGCCGCCCGGCCGTCCATGCGCAGGAATCGCACGCCTTGGGAGCGTTCGGCCGGCTTGTCGCTTTCGCGGACTGCCGCACGATCTTTTGTCGGCACGTCCACGGTCAAAGAGAAATGTCCGCCGTCGATTTGCCATCGGCTTGCGATTAGGCCGCGAATTGATTGATATTCCGCCCGGGCGAATTTCAGATTGCCGAGCACGGCCGGGCGGACGAAGAAGTGTTTGAAGCCGGGTGCCGCCGGATCGGTGCGGATTCCGGCCAACCCCTCGATGAACCAGGCCCCGACCGAGAGGAACGAGGTGTGGTTTCGCGAGGCATCGCCGTTCCACCGTTCCCAGATTGTGGTGGCACCCTTGTCGAGCATGTGGCCCCAACTGGGATAGGTCGTTTGGCCGACCATTGGGTAGATCAGGTCGCTACGGTTGGCCTGGGTGAGACACTTCAGCAGGAAATACGTGCCGAGCACGCCCGCGTTCACATGGCCCTTGCGGGTCACAAGGATGGCGTGTTGAAGGTTGTCAATAACCTTCTCTCGCGATGCCGGCGGCACCGTATTCGTAAGCAGGGCGAAGGCCAGGTACGGTTGTTCGCCGTTGACGTAGCCGGCCTTGCTCGCATCGAAGTAGGCCCCGTGGACCGCCCGATTGATTGCGTCGGCCTGCTGCCGGTAGGCGGCCGCATCGTCGTCTTTGCCCAACACGGCCGCGATGTTGGCCGTCAACCGGGTAACGTACGCCATGTAGCAGCTATTAAAGAAGATCCGTAGCGGCTCGGGAGTCCATGTCCAATCGGGCGCCACGTTCCGGCCGGGTGCGACCCAATCGGCCAGGAAATCCCACTTGCCGCCGAACGGCCGAAGGATGTGCTTCTCGCTCTTGCTCTGGAGCCACCGCAGATAGGCTTGCATCATTGGGTAGTTGGTTTCGAGGATTCGTTTGTCGCCGTACTGGAGGTAGCATTGCCAGGGCAGCGTTACGACGATTCCGCCCCAGGCTGGCCCGCCGCCGCCGATGTACGTGGGCGCGGTGTGAGGCACTTGCCCCGTCTTGGGATCCTGCACGTCGCGCCAGTCGGCCATCCATTTCGTGAACAGCGCACCATGGTCGAAACCGTACAAGGCCGTGTCGATTGCCACCTGACCCTCGGCCCCGTAGCCCAGTCGCTCGCGGTGCGGGCAATCGACCACGTAGCCGCCAAGGCTCAGACAGCGGTACGTCCAGAGCACCGTCTCGTAGATACGATTGAACAATTTTTCGGAGCATTCGAACCGGCCGACCCGCTTGTAGTCGCTGTGAATCGCATATCCTTTGACACCGCTCAGGTCGGGTGGCTGCTTCAGTCCGCTCACCGTCACCCAGCGAAAGGCGTGGTAGTTGAACCGGTTGCGGAAGACCTCCTTGCCCTGGCCGCGCGGCACGTACTGGTCGTACTGTCGGAACGTTTGGGTGCCTGGCTTTTCGACCGGGCGCTCGCTGTAGTCGAGTTGTATGGTTTGGCCGCGCGATCCGCCGAGTGGGATTTCCAGCCAGCCGGTGTAGTTGCGGCCCATGTCGATCACGTACACGCCCGGCGCAAGCTCGCGGCTGCCAACGGGCCGGAGCGTCTCGATAATCCGGTCCGGTTCGACCATCTGGGCCGAGAGCACCCGCACCGGCGGATCGAACACTCCGGCCGGCGCCCAGGCGGAATCGTCCAGATCGGGTGCGTTCCAGCCGGGCAATTCTTGGGTGGCATCATAGCGTTCGCCGCCGCAATCCCCCCAGCGCCAGTTACCCAAATACGTTATCGGGGTGGAGTGCCACTTCCAAGTCGCGTCGGTCGCCACGCGCACGGTTTTCCCGGCGGCCAAGGTCACTTCGAGTTGCGCCTTGGCCATTGCGCCGCGGGGCAGCCGGTAAGGCTTGTGTGCGGCCCAACCACGCCCCAGCCACAGGGCGATGCAGTTCTTGCCTTCGGTAAGATACTCGGCAACGTCGTGGGTCAGGTAAAGTGCCCGATGGCGGTAATCGCACACTGCCGGGCCGAGGACTTGGTTACCCACCTTTCGACCGTTGATGTAGAGTTCGTGGTATCCCAACGTGGCGACGTAGACCTGCGAGCGAGCCGGCTTGCCTTCGAGGGCGAACGTCTTGCGGAGCCAAAGCGAGGAGGGCACCGTACCTTTGCCGGGTGCCTTGGCGCCGGCAATCCACTGGGCGTGCCAGTCGTCCGGTCCGAGCAGGCTCATCGACCAGTTGGCCGGTTTGCTCCAGATGGTTGCTCGTCCCTGCTTATCCCATACTTTCACTTTCCAGTAGCATCGCATCCGCGACCCCAGCGGCCGGCCGGCATACTCGATCAGCGTCGATCGGTCCGATTCGACTTTGCCCGTATCCCACAGGCTGCCCACGTCTTGTGTCAGTGCTTCCGGACTGTCGGCAACAAGAATGTGGTACGCCGTCTGCCGCTGGCCCCGCCGGTCGCACGGCACGATCCAACTCAGCCGCGGTTTGATTGTGTCGATGCCTCGCGGATCGACCAGGTATTCGCACTTCAGTCCGGTTGCAACCGCGTCGGCGCGTGCCCCGCCGGTCAATAGCAGGCTTAACACGCAGAACAAGAACCTTTGCATGACTTGCATTCCTCCGGCATGTTGCCTTTTTTCAACGTATGATTGTTGTGATCGTTCACCGCCGCGTGGCCGCCAAGGGGGCCGCGGCCGTTACAATCGACATCATCGCAACAGACCGACGCCGATGCAAGACTTCCGAGCGACGATCCGGCCGAGCATTTACCTGGCGCTGGCGTTATGGCTTTCTAGCAGTATTGCGGTTGCCCACGGCCGGGTTGAACTGCCGCCTTCCAAGGCGCTGCGGAACACTCGGCCCGAGGACCCATCGCCTTACCGGTTCCTGGAAGGTGAACCGTGCCGACTGGAAGAGCGCCTGTTTGCCGATGCGGCCGACGGGCGGTTGGACGAGCACTCGCTGCTGGCGGCCGCGCTGGTAGCCAGCGGCGTGGCTGATGACGGCCTGCTTCGGCGCTACGAAGAGCGCCTGGCCGAATTGACCGATCAGTTGCGGCGCTTGGGAAAAGTGACCGGTCCACCACGCCAAAAGGCGCGGGCCGTCTTCGAGTTCATGCACGGGCGGGTGCTGCGTGGCGGGTACCGGCTCAACTCGACCGACCTGACCGTGGCTCTGGACCAGGGCCGATTCAATTGCGTCAGCGCGTCGGTGCTATACATCTGCCTGACGAGCCGATTCGGAGTGACGGCTCGCGGGCTGGAGGTTCCGGGCCACGCCATGGCCCGGCTCGTGCTGCCCGACGGCACGCTTGATGTTGAAACCACTTGCCCCCGCTGGTTCCGGCTCGGCAACGATCCGAACAAACTGGCCGAGTTGGTCGAGAAGACGACCGGATTTCGTCACCCGTCGGGCAACACGCCCGCGGAGCGTCGGGAAGTATCGGGCGTGGAGTTGGTGGCCACGATCTACTACAACCGGGGCGTCGACCTGCTGGCCGAGGTGCGTTTTGCGGAAGCCGCGGCCGCCAACGCCAAGGCGCTACGGCTCGATCCGGCCAACGAAATTGCCCAGGGCAATCTGATGGCCACTCTGAACAACTGGGCAATCAGCCTGAGTAGCGCTGGGCGCTACGCCGAGGCCGTACAGCGCTTGCGGCAGGGACTATCTCTACAGCCGGATTACCAGACGTTCGCCGTCAACTACGTGCATGTCCACCATCAAAGGATCGAGCAGCTCTCGGAGGCCGGGCAATTCGAGGAGGCCCGCGACATATTGGCCGATGCGCTGCAAGAGCGGTCCGGTGAACCGTATTTCCACCGGGCCCGGCTCGACATCTACCGGCGTTGGGCCCGAGCGCGGCTGGAAGCCGGCCAAATGGACGAGGCGTTTACCATCTTAGACGAAGCGCGGCGGCTGGCGGTCGATAGTCGCCAGGCGCGTCGGGTGGAAGTGATCGAGGTGAACAACCGCGCATTGGTTTTGCTTGGTCGGCGGCAGTTCGAGGAGGCCATGGAACTGTTGGATCGCGCGCTTGCCAGGGAACCCGACGCAAAACTCCTGGCCGACAATCGCCGGGCGGCCGTGATGCGCTGGGCCCAGCCTGCCTTCCAGCGCGGCGACTACGCCGAGGCCATCCGCCGGACAACCCACGGGGCCAAGCCGGGCCGGTTGCACGCGACGCTGATCGGAAACGTCCGATACGGCTATTTTCGATGGGTTTCCACACTGCGAGCCGTCGGGCGGGACAACGAAGCGGATCGGATTTCTCGACGAGCCAAGAGCGACCCCTTCCTGTGCCAGTAGTCAGTAGTCAGTGATCGGTGGTCAGTGGTCAGTGGCGATACTCACCGCGGTTAGAAGTTGAGGTTTTGCAGGAGGCGACTCCCGTCGCCGATTTGCCGGGAAACGAGGCCTCAATCGGCGATAGGAGTCACCTCCTACAATACGCATTTCGTGACCGTGCCGAGTATAGTACCTCATGGCATTTCCGCAAATCATGGTGAACAAAAACCGACCACTGACCACTAGCCACTGACCACTGATCACAGACCACTGACTACTGGCCACTAACGTTTGACAGACGGCCTTTCTTGTCCTATGCTTGTTTTGGACGGTATTTTCGCCGGCCGATTTAGGGGGTGGACTTCTCAGCTTTTCCCGGCGGTTCGCATCGCCGACGACGCGTAGCACAAGCAGTTGATATTCCCGCTCGGGTGCAATCCCAAAAAATCGACTCTCCCTAAGTGTGTGAGTTTGCGCGCGGAATCCACCGGCGACCATTGCAAACGAGCAACGGACGGTATGGAGGAGAGGTGCCGATGAACCCGACGAATTCGCCGATCCACGAGCCGCCGGCGGGGTGCGCCGCGGAACAAGCCGCTGAGCCGGAAAATGACGTTCGGAGCCAGGTTTGGAGCCTGGTAACCACGCTCTTTCCGCGAGGGGATCTAGTGGAACGACGCCGTGAACAGCGGTACCCATTCCCTTACCTGGTTCATCTCACGCCCGTTGGCGACGACGGAATCTCGCCCGAAGGCGAAACCGGGGTGGTGGGTGGCAAGCACCTCTCGGAGCGCGGGTTGGGGGTCTATCATCCACAACCGCTGCCGCACCGCCGGATGATCGTCTCGCTTCAGACGGGCTCGGGCGCGTGGTTGGGGTTCCTGATCGACCTGAATTGGTGCCGCTTTACCAAGCAAGGCTGGTACGAGAGCGGCGGCCGATTCCTCCAGTCGGTCCTCTCGCCGGTCGACTCGAACGAGTGAGTCTAATCTTGGGCCGCGCTGCTGGGGCCGAAAAAGGGACCAGGTTTAATTTGTGCGAAGCACCCTTCGGGCCGTTGGGGCAAATTAAACCCGGTCCCTTTTTCAGGCCGTGATTAGCAGCATGGGCATTTCACCCGAGGCTCGCGGATGGTATAATGGACGTGCCGCTTACGAAACCGCAATTGGGGGCCCAGACATGGTCAAAACAATTGAAGCCGTTTTCGACGGTGCGGTTTTGCGTCCCGATGAGCCGCTAGAACTCGAACCTAACACGCGTGTCCGCATCACCGTGGAAGGTATTGCGGATCAGAAGGACGATGGTGTTTCTTTTCTCGATACGGCCCGATCGCTGGACTTGGATGGGCCCGCCGACTGGTCCCAAAACATAGACGCATATCTCTATGGCGGATCGGACGGAACCGATGCCTGACGTTTTTCTCGATACGGGCTATGCCATTGCGTTGGCTTCACCCCGCGATCAATATCATCAGCGATCACTTGAACTGGCGAGCATGCTCGTGTTGGAAGGCACGCGGATCGTCACAACCAGGGCCGTAAGCCTTGAAATCGGCAATGCACTCTCAAAACGCCACCATCGAATAGCCGCGATTCGGTTGTTGGAATCACTCGACTCGGATCCGCGAATTGAGATTGTACCGCTGACCATGGAGTTGTACATGCGTGCCTTTGAGCTGTTCCGGGACCGCACGGACAAAGATTGGAGTTTGACCGATTGCGCATCGTTCGTCGTCATGCGAGACCGACAAATCCATGGCGCACTGACGCCCGACGAACACTTTGTCCAGGCCGGCTTTCTCGCCTTGATGCGCGAACCTTCCCACTGAATGGCGGTATAATCAGTAACAGGAATTTCATGGCACCGGCCGCAGTTCAACCACCTTGTCGTCAAGATTCGCCGCCGCGTACGCCAGGGCTTGGCGTATGTCTTCGTCTTCCAGTTCCGGGTATTCGGCGCGCAACTCTTCCCGGTCGGGATAGGTTGCCAAGGCTTCGAGCACCCGCCGTACGGTCAGCCGCATTCCTCGAATGCAGGGCTGGCCGTTGAGTTTTGCGGGATCGGAGGTAATTCGGTCAAACTCGGTCATCGCTGACACTCCAATCTCAGAGCCACTAGTGATTACTGCCTCAATTGTACTCGATTCCGGCTCGCTTGGGAGCGCAAGAGTCTTCGTTCTGTCCTTCTTACGCCAACTCGACTTTCTGCTGATACTCCGGCACGGTCACGGGCCAGTGCATTTGGTCGCGGACGTGGTCGGCCAGGGCGAGTGATTGGTCTTCGTCGCCGTGGGTGAGGAATACCTGCTGGGGCGGGCTTTTAAGCGAGCCGAGCCAGCGCAGCAGGCCGGCCCGATCGGCGTGGCCCGAGACGCCGTGGATCTGTTCGATCCGGGCTTTCACTCGCCAACTTCGGCCGTGGATGCGGACTTCGGGGTTGCCGTCGAGTATCTGGCGTCCCAGGGTGCCGCGGGCCTGGTATCCGACGAAGAGGATAGTGCTTTCCGGCCGGGTGATATTGTTGCGAAGGTGGTGCTTGATCCGCCCGGCCGTACACATGCCCGAGGTGGCCATGATAACGGCCGGCTCGCGCAGCCGGCCAATCGCCTTCGACTCGTCGACGCTGTGGGTCATCGTCAGCTTGGGGAACCGCAGCGGGAAGGAACCCGAGGATATCAACCGCCAGGCGTCTTCGTCAAAACACTCGCGGTGCCGCCGGAAGACCTCGGTGGCGTCGATTGCCATTGGGCTATTCAGAAAGACCGGCACGTCGGGGATCCGCCCGGCATCCAACAGCCGGCCGATGTGGTAGATCAACTCCTGCGCCCGCTCGATTGCAAAGGTGGGAATCACCACGTTCCCGCCGCCTTTGATTGTATGGGAAATGATCCGTGCCAGTTGCGAGGGGACATCGCCGCGATCTTCGCCGTGATCGTCGTGGTTCCGATTGCCGTAGGTCGACTCCATCACGACGAAGTCGGCCTGGGTAAACACCGACGGGTTGCGGATGATGGGTTTGTCCCATTGCCCGATGTCGCCGGAGAAAACCAGCCGGCGCGTGTCGCCGTTTTCGCGGACCTTTAATTCCACCATGGCCGAGCCCAGGATGTGGCCCGCATCGTGAAACACGGCCGAAACACGGTCGTTGATCCGGACCGGCTGCTGATAGGCAACTCGCTGGAAACGCGACAGTGTCCGCCGCACGTCCTTGGGGGTGAACAGGGTCACCTCGGGATGCTTTGCCTTTCGGCCTTCTTTTCGATGCCGCCGCTTCTTGTAAGCAATGTCTTCCGCTTGAATCCCGGCTGAGTCTTCCAGGATCAACTCGGCCAGGTCGGCCGTCGCGGCGGTTGCAAACACGGGTCCCTTGAAACCCTCGCCGACCAACCGGGGTAACAGGCCGCAGTGATCCAAATGGGCATGGGTCAGCACCGCGGCATCGATCTTTTTCGGCGGAAGAGGGCTCGGCTCCCAATTGCGGTCCAAGTACTTCCGCTCCTGGAACATGCCGCAATCGATCAGGATCGTCGCCCCGCCGGCCTTCAGACAATAGCGAGAACCGGTCACCTGCCGATTGGCGCCCAGAAATTGTAGTTGCACGGGCAGATCCTCCGTGGTGTGGTATCATTCATTTGGGAGGTTCGGTTGGTGCTTGCAGTAATCGCGCGTCGGCCCAGTTGGCCATGTCGGCATTGTAACCGTCTCCGGCGTCCGTGACCACTAGCCGCAACCGGCGTAGTCCGGCTGTGGAGACATCGACCGTCTTCACCCGGCGCAGTCCCTGCATCACGCCGCTGTCGAAGAGTTTATTGTCGTCGCCGAACACTTGGAACACGACCGTGCCGCCGGCCTCGGCGCCGCCGACCATGGCGAAGAAGCGGAGATATTTGCCGTCGAGCCGGTAGACAATTTCCGAATGCGCGTGCGTGCCGACGCCCTTGGGATATCTGCGCCCTCCGAGCCGTAGGGGCTGGTTGGTGATATCCAGGTCGCGGCAGGGCAGGTGGTCCTTGTTGCGGCTCCAGCCCGTGCTGGCCGACTCCCAGCGGAGGTTGCTCAGATAGACCCAGTCGCCCTCAGCAAGATCGCCATTTGTCGCCGCCGGCGGCGGGGGCGCGGGAAGCACTACTGCCTGCCGCTCGGCCGCCGTGCCACGTAGCGAGAGCAAATCGGCCCGGGGATGCTGCGAGAGCTTATCGCGCAAGCCGCTCAGCGCGCCGAGCAGCTTTTGGTAGTCGGGATCGCCGGTGCCGGCAAACACCGGTCTGCCGCAACGTTGCCAACCGCCCGCCGAGCCGGCCAGCGGCGCGATCAGCATTCGGCTTGCCTTCACGTCGCGCCGGTTCAGGCTCAGCCACCAACTGTCCTTGCGGCCGTCGTTAGAGCCGTGACACTCCGTGCAGCGGCGATTGTAGACCTCATCCATCGTTTTTTTCAGCGAAGGGGTGAAGATGTGCCGCTTGGCGCCGTAGACCGTCGTCTGGTAGCGGTCGTAGTAGACCCCGTTGGCGTCGATCCAATTGACCAGCCGTTGCCGGTCCTCCTCGGTCAGCTTGACGTCGTGATGTCCGGCATCGAGCAACTCCATCAGCCGCGATACTTTCGAGCCGTAAGTGTAGGGCGGCCGAGGGTGGACGTCGTCGGGGTGATCCCAGCGCTCGGCGTTGGCCACGCTAAGATAGGGCAGAAGTTCCTCGTAACCAACGGTGAATTGGTCGGTCAGGTCGTCGGTTAGGATGACGCGGTTGGCCATGCGGTCGTGGGTGTGGCAGCGGATACATTTTGCGTTCAGCAGCGGTTGAACGTCTCGCAGGAAGCTCAGTATCTGAGTTCCCCAGGGCGGCGGCGTAGGACGACTGGCTTGGCGGCGAATCGCGTTGGCCGTCACGCCCGGCGGAGCCATCGAGTGCGGCTCGTGGCAACCGATACAGGTGCGGCGCTCGTTGGGCTTCAGGCAGACTACGCTCCGCATGCGCTGGATTTCCCGATGATCCGCCCCCAGCACCTCGAAATAGACGTTGCGATTGGCCGGCACCACGAAGTGCGCCGAGCCGTCCGGTTCGATGGGCACCGTGCCGAAGATACGCTTGACGGTATAGATCGGGGTGCCCGACGTGAGGATCACGCCGTCTCGGGGTACACTCTTGCGAGGCACGTCTTCAAGGATACGCAGGTATTTCGCCGTCCCGCGCGGCACGCCCGGCAGGCCGACATATACATCGGCCACCGCCAGCGTGGCCTCGGCATCCGTGGCGTCGGTGTCCGGCGGGGCGGCCGGCGGGAGGATGTGCGGGCGCGGGCGCCGCACCAACGGGACCGGCTCGGCGCAGGAAATCCGCGGATCGCGGTAGACCAACGCCAGGTTGCCGTGCCGGTCGCCCACGTAGAGGGCCCAAGTCTTCTCCAACCACGGCACGAGCGTGGGAGTATAGGAGCAGAGATAGGTCGTTTCCGAAAGGGGCACCGGGTCGCTGTACCAGCCGTAGCGGCTATCCTCGGCCTTCTCGCCCGTGATCGGTATGTTGGGCGTCAGCACGGTGATCGGTTCCATCCCATCCCAGCCGCGCCGCACGTCGATCAGCCCTATCGCACCGTGTGTTTGGCCGTGATGCGCGGTGAACAGGGCCATTATCTTGTTGCTGGCGGGCACGGGCCGGGGAAACATGACCACGTTTGGGCGGATCGTCGCATTGCCGTAGTAGGTGGTCATCATGGTGCCGTCGGGATTGACGGTGAACGGGTGGTGTATCGAAGTGACGGACCGCTCGTTGTATTCCCATCGGCTATAGAGAATCCGCCCGTCGGGCATCACGGTCGGGTTGAAGTCGTTGAATACGTTGAAACTGAGTTGCCGAACGTCCGACCCGTCGGCGTTCATCACGAACAGGTTGGCCGCGTGGATATCGCTGCCGCACATGACGAAGTGTTCGGCCCGGTCGGAAGTGAAGCCGATCTGGCCGTTGGGCAAATAGAACGGTTCGCAGTCGTTCTTCACTCCGGTGGTAAGCTGGCGGATGCCCGTGCCGTCGCTATCCGCCCGGTAGACGTGGTAGCTCTGCTTGCCGTCCCAATTGTTGCACCCGTTGCCGAAGGAGAACAGCATCTTGTCGGCGTTCCAGTGCAAAGAGAGATCGCGATAGATGCCTTCTCCCAGCCGGTCGACCACCGGTGTGACCTTGCCCGCCGGACATACCGGCGTCAGGCGATAGATGCCGCCGCCCGGACGGTTGTGCATGTGGTGGCAATCCATGTACGGCTGCTCGGAGAAGAACGGTTTTCGCTTGACGAACAACAACGTGTCGAAGCGGATCCGCCCGAGCAGCAGTTTGTCGCGCAGCGCGCTTGCCTCCTCGAACAGCGAGCGCCACGCCGCGGACGACCTGGCGGAATCGGCCGCGCGCCACTTTTCCGATCGACTCCGCAAGTCGGCCAGCCGCGCCCCGGCGGTTTGATCGGGGGTGTCGGCGAGAATCTGCCCGATGCTTTCCAGAACGGCCTGCACATCTTCAACGTGCGTCAACAAAGGGCTCCAGAACTTCCCGCCCGCGCCGTCCAACTGCAGTATCAACAGGCCGCCGCCGGGGGCTGGGAGTTCGACCGGCAGCCGCACCGACTGCGTCGTGCCGGCCGCCAGCACGACCGCCTCTTGTCCGCAGTTCCGCGGTCCCTTCGGCCCGTGGAATTGCAACTGCACGTCGAGTGCCAACGATTGTTTCGTGGTGTTCGAGAGCGTGATCGTCAGTTCGTTGGGGCCGCGTCGCCAATCGAGCGGGCTGTCCAATTCGAGCGCGAAGGGGGCCGGCACCGGCCGAAAGCTCGTCAGCCGGTCGAACAGACGTTTATGGCGGTACACCCAGCCGCTGCTGTAGTTGGCAACAGGGTCCCTGTAACGAAGTGTTCCGCCGCCGCCGGGATGCTTGTAGCCGAGCACGGTTTCGCCGGGGCTCGCCGTCTGCTCGGCCGATTTGCCGTTGGGGCCGATGTGCTCCACTGCCACCTTATCACCGGCAACGTGCAGCGAAACCCGGCAAGTGCGGTCTCTTTCCGGCAGCAGTATTCGGGGGACCGGATTCGGCCACCGGACTGGCCGGCCATTGGCAGGAACGGGAAAGACAGGTATCCGCTGGGCTTCGGGGACGGTTTTGTCCCAGCGGGCCAGAATGGCTTCCCAATCGCGGATGGCCCGGAGCGACTCGCGAAAGTACCAGTCCCGCCGCACCATTTGATCTGCCGCGCAAGCGAACGACGGTTGGAACACGGTCAACGCGAAGACGGACGACAGCAAGACGTTTTGTGCCAGGCAACGCATGGCCATCCCTCCGCCATTATTCCGCCGGAAGACGTCCGGCAGTGGACCGCGTGAGTGCGAGCACCCACCCTACATGCTCCGCGCGACCAACGGTCGCCGCTTCACGGGGTTACTCCAATTGTAACACGGACTTCTCGCACTCATCAAACCCGGTGCGGACCACGGCGATACGTTTGCGAACGATGTCTGTCTTGGCCCCTTTGTGGGCGTCGTCCAACAGCGCGCGGAGCCGGTCGCGGGTTGGCTGGTCGAAGATTTTCGGTGCCAGCCGCTTCGCCCGACCGTCGCCGAGGCCGTAGGAAATGCACTGGTTGTTGCGGACCATGGCCTCTTCGATTTCCAGCAGATAACCGCGCATCGGCTCTGCTGCATCCTCGAAGAACTTCCGGCAGAAATCGTCGATGAGCCAATCCACGTCCAGCTCGGCATTCCAGGCCAGCTTGGCGGCGATGTAATAGTTCAGCGGTGCCCGGCTCCACGGCCCGATCTGCGTGTAGAACCCCTTGGCGCCCATTTGGCGGTACCAGGGGATGTCGTGTCGCATGGTGTGGACCATCGGCCAGAGCATCTTGGTTTTCGACCATCCGCCCAACGCGTAATACTCGTAGATGAATAGGTTATCCGTCAGCTTCCGCCATCGCTTGAGGATTTCGCAAAACTCCTGGTTGGGGAGGAACTGGTCGCTTGGCTTGTAAGTCTCGCCCGGCTTGCACTTGCCGCTGGTAATCGGGTGGTTGTGGCAGAAATAGATGTGGCAAAGCTGGAAGAGCAGGTTGGGCTCCGGCTTGTAGTTCTCGATGCTGGGCAGCCGGGCGTACATTGCGTAGGCGCCCACTTTGATCTTTACCTTCGGGTATCGCTTGCCGACGCGCTTGGCGACCTCGTTATTCAGCACTGCCAGCCGGTTGGAGTATTTGGCAAACCAGCCCCGGTCCGGCCCGTCCAGCGCCTTGCACTTCTCGCACTCGCAGAACCCGCCGCCGTCGTTGGGTGAAAGCGTGATGATCTCGATCGTCGGGTCCTCGTCGAGCGTCTTGATCATCCCCTCGGCCAGTTTGTCGATCACCTCGGGGTTGCTCGTGCATGGTTGGGCACCGTGGCTGGGGCGCTTCTTGTAAGTACGGCGCTTGCCGCCCAGCATTGCGAACCACTCCGGGTGCTTTTCCGAATGCACCTCGGGCGGGATCAGGATGGCGAAGGTGTGGAAGTGCCACTTCCAGTTGACACCCACCCGCTTGCCCTTGACCTTCACGAAACAGTTCATCCGCTGCTTGAGCGACCAGTCGTTCGAGTGGACCCAGCGGTAGTTGAAGGACGGCTTGAACTGCTTCTGGAACGTACCGCCCGAGAGCGAATCGGCTTTGGGTACGACGGTCCCCAACTCATCCGGCTCGCACCAGCGGACACCGAACTCCCGCTCGACCAGATCGTACACGCCGAAGAGCGTCCCCAGCGGACAACGGCCGACGATCACGAGGCCGCCGGAATCGGCCCGGGCGGCGTAGCCGTCGCGTCCCAGCTTCTCTTCGGTCAGCGCGAAGTTGGCCTTTTTGGCAGCCCCGGTTTGCCCAAGGTGGATGGCATAGCCCTGCGGATCTGCCGGTTCCTTGACGACCGGCAGCGATTGGCCGGTGATCGCCTTGACGTATTTCCGTAGTTCCTCGGCCGCGAAGCTTTCCAACGGCCGTGGCTCGGCGGGCAGCACGATGGTGGCCGCCGCTTGCCCCTTGTCTACCACCATGTGCCGCGGTCCTCCGGCCGGAGCCAGGGTCTCGCCGCCTAGAGCCAGCGATGACAGCAAACACACGAGACAAGTCACGGGCAACAACATTCTCGGATGCATGGTCGGTTTTCCTTTCTCAACGGTCGCTTACGGGGATTGGGTTATGTTTCTTCCGTTACGGGGCCGAAGTGGGGGCCCCACTGGGCGGCCATCTCTTTACCCAGCTTGGCAACGGTCTCCTGCTCCTGAGGAGAAAGCGGCTTGAACTTTCTGACAAACTCCACGTTCTGGCGGAGTTGCTCCACGTTGTGGACGCCCAGATTGGCCGTGGTCATGCCCGGTATGCTCAAGACGTAGCGCAGGGCGAGTTCCACGTGTTCTTCGCCGACCATTGGTTTTGTTTTGGGGTTACCCCAGCTTCCGGTCTTCGGATTGGGCCCACCGACCAGCTTCATGGCCACCACGCCGGCATTCTGCTTCCGCGCAAGCGGCAACACCTTTTCCTCGAAGTTGTAGGTGTGCCGGTCGACGAAGTTGAGCAGGCAGAGTATCACGTCCACTTCACCCGTCTTCAGGAACGGGATGCACCGGTCGGGCAGATTGTGGGCGGAGATGCCGACGAAGCGGCACTTGCCGGCCTTCTTTTGCTTCAAGAGCCAGGTGAACACGCCGTCGGGGTTCATCGCCCGGTCTACCTCGCGGACACCCAGGTGGTGGAAATAGAGGATGTCGGCGTAGTCGGTCTTCAGGGTCTTAAACGTTTTGGCCAGTTTCTTTTCGGCGTCGGGGATGGTGTCGGCCCAGACCTTGGTCCCCAGGACAATGTCCTTGCGGTGCCGGCCCAGCCCCAGCCCGACGCCCTCTTCCGCGTTGCCGTACTTGGGCGAGGTGTCGATCGAGGTGACTCCCAGCTCGATCGCTTCATTGACGATTCTTGCGACTTCGGGAGGCGAAATTGTCTTGGCGATACCGGCCGGGGCGGTCCCCAATGTGTAGCAGGTGACCGACAAGCCCGTCCTGCCCAACACGCGGCGGGGCAACTCTCCTGCGGCCTCGGCTCCTTGTGTCGGAACAGCCACGGAGCCCAGCGCCGCGGAGCCGGCCACGGCCCCCACCTCACGAACAAAACCCCGCCGCGAAATGGCCGATCGCTTATTGTTGGACATTCCTATCCTCACCTTCGTCTCGGTTGTAGGGTGGG
>JAUWJC010000536.1 GCA_030607895.1 Pirellulales bacterium | reverse complement strand
TGCATTTTCCTACCTAGATTCACCAGAGTGAACGCCTCGTTTGTCGTAACGTGTTCTCAATAAAGTTGTTGCGACAAAACTACCCAAATCGCCCAACGGGTTCGACGAATGCTTACGTTACAGCGGCGGATGACTCGATAAAACTCCACTTGACAAGAGTGTCGGCAAGGTAAGATCGCCATGACCCAACGCTGTAAGTTGACGGTGGATAACAACTTACAACCGCACATGTCGGCCGGGGGGAATTGTTGGTCGGCTGGAGCATACGTCCATAATGTCCAACAATTCACAAAACCCCGGGAAAACGGCACTTGCCGGCGGACGTACATGGAAAACAACAACCCGACGAAGCTCCCTTCTGTCGAGTCGTTACATGAAAATGGGGCCGCTATTGCGACCCCTTTATGAATCGAGGAAACGCATGTCGCTCGGACTACTGTCGATCGACCATGAATACGGCATTGTCGGCGACGTTAAGCAGCGGGTGGAAGCGATTGTTGCGGATGCTCCGGGACGACCGGCGTGGATACCAAACGAGTTGCATTCTCACTGCCCAGGCTTCCTTCTGCATCCCCGGCAGCCCGCGACGTTCGCGTGGAAGCAGGAAGTTGAATTGATTTTCCAGGGCCCAATGCGTACCCAGCGGGAGGCGAAGATCGCCGCCAATCAGGCCGTCGCCGCCGCCGCTGAAGCCGGCCCACAGCCGTCCCTCGCCGCCTCCGGAGAAATAGCGACGAATGAAGAACAGGTGCTGGTTGATCGGATCGAGTTGCCATGTCTGAAGTTGGCCTGGGTCGGGCAGCCCAGTCATCTCGTCGCCCTTGGGCCCATAGGCACCCCAGTAGCCGATTTCGCCGCGGCACGGCCGCACGAAACTGATCTCGGTGCGGATTTGACACAGATCGGCCTGGCCATAGTATTGGTCGCGCATTGTATCGACCGCCACGCCCCACTGAACTCCGCCTTCCAACGCCCGGCGAAACAGACCAGCGGTGAAGAAGAACTGGTTGCGGTTGTCGCCCGGCCCGAAGTCCGTTGCATCATTGGTGCCGTAGAAATCGCTGTGGACCACCTGGAAGCCGGCCTGGAATCCCACGCCCCACGGGCCACCCACCGGGCCTCCGTAGGCGATACCCTCGTGGAAACCGAAGTTGCCGTTTTCGGCGTTATCCACCGGACCCTTGAAGCCCTGCACACCGCCGAAGAACGAGAAGTTCCGCAACCACCAGCCGCCCAAAAGGTACGGATTGTATCCGCCGAATCGACCCGGATAGCCGTATGGAGGATAGCCGGGCGGTCCCGGGTACATAAAGTCGTCCACTACCGCCGATCCATCGTCCATCGGCACATCGTCCATCGATACTGGGTCCATCGATACTGGGTCCATCGGTACTGGGTCGAGCTGCGTTCGGTAGCCGGCGTCCGGGGCTTCCGGAACCGCGGCATCGGCCTTCGCCGTTGCCCCGACGGGCTCGTCGGCCGCCGCGCGGACGAGCGTCGAATCGCTCCAAGGATCGGCCTGGCTGCGTGTTACCGATCGCCATCGTCCCCTTTGTGATCCGGTCGATCGGGCTTCGTCTGAATGTCTCATCGCAGTCCCTCCCAGCACCCGTTGTTCCCAACTGGATCGGAAGGATGACGTGCCCGATGACGTGGCATCTGAGTTGATCTGCGCGACGGCACTACCCGAAAAAGCCGATAGTATCCAGCCACCAACCACTAGACCGTTGACGATTCGCTTGCCGAGGTACATCGAAAACCCCTCAAATCATCGATCTCGAATTGCGGACCTTCCGTGTTGTGGCCCGTACCGGGAGATATATCGGGTTTTAGCCAACCGGAACTTCCGTCAAAATCGGTGTATCCCGGAATATCGTTAATCTTGCACCTAATTTACGCAGAATGCTCATCTTGTCTTGACTGGTCCGGTAGAAATCTGGATAATCCCGCCTCCAGTAGCACAGGCATCTTGCCTGTGTTGCCCAACAGGCTGGAAGCCTGTGCTACAAGCACCCACATCTGCTCGCGTGGAGAGTTCTGACATGAATCACACGGCCCAATGGATTGTCGTCTTGGGACTGCTGGCGATTGTACTTGCCGCCGGTTGCAACTCACCCTATCACGCCGACCGAGGTGCATTGTTCGGTGGGCTGATGGGCGCCGGCACCGGGGCCATCATCGGCGATGCGGTAGGTAATGCCGGAGCCGGTACGGCAATTGGCGCCGGAATAGGCGCCCTGACCGGCGCGGCCATCGGCTCGGGAATGGACGAGATGGAGGCGAGGAATCGGGCGATGATTGCCGAGCAGTTTGGTCGCCAGGTTGCCGCCACCGCCGTGAGTATGGACGACGTGGTTGCCATGACCCGCTCGGGCGTGGACGACGAGCTAATCGTCAATCACATTAAGGTGCATGGCACGACCGGCCCGCTGAAGCCGGCCGACTTGATCTTTCTGCAGCAACAGAACGTCAGCACTCGCGTGATCAAAGCTATGCAGACGCCCCCGGTTCGACCGGCGGTAGTCTCGCAACCGGTCGCTCAACCGGTGATCGTCGAAGAGCACCACTACGCTCCGCCGCCCTATTGGGGCCCGCCCCGCTACTATTACCGCCCGCGCTACCGCCGTTGCCCTCCGCCGGGAGTCAGTTGGGGTATGTCACTGCACAACTGAGCGACTGCTTCCGCCGGTGCGGGCACGGCAAATTGCATCCCGCTGTGCCACGCCTGGAGAATCCAAAAAGCAAGCCCAGGAGCGGAGTCCCTGGGCTTGATGGTCAGCTTGCTTTCGCACCTCACGCGAACCAACGGCGCAGCAGTAGCACGGTCGAGGCACCCAGCACCAGAAGTACAAGCGTCCCTGGCTCGGGGATCGGGTTTCTCAACTCGTGTACTTCCAGAGCATCGATGTTATCGAGCAGCGGGTTTCCGCCAACGGTATTGGCTAGCCCGGATTATTCATGGATCGACGCAAGAGCTGCATATTACGGCGTTCGGTAACCAGTCAAAAAACATGTTGTTTTAGGCAAGATAGCCGTAAGTCGTGTGACTCAAATGACTTACGTTGATCAC
>JAUWJC010000638.1 GCA_030607895.1 Pirellulales bacterium | reverse complement strand
TCGCTCTTGAGCATCCATGCCCGTCCCTCCTTTGTGGCAATAAAGGAAGGATGGCGAATTTCGGCACTCAGGGCGAGCCCGATTTTCTGTTCATATGTCCACACATAGAAAACGTTAGTGTCAGCAATTATCAACTATCCACTACCCACTATCCACTACGCGGCGTTTTCCGGGCGGCCGATTGGAGGCGGGCGCGAAAGCCGTTGGCCGCCTGCTCGGCAAAACGCTCCAACCCTTCGCGGAGCACGGGCATGGCGCCCTTCAACTCGCGGCGTGCCCGCCTGGTACACAGCGAAGTCTCGTCGAGATGTTCCGGCTCATCGCCGGGAGGTTGCGGCCCGGCGACGGGAAACCGGTGGTTACCCAGTCCCAGCACGATAGCCAACTCGCCGGCAAAGCGATACTCGCTGGTCCGTTCCGCCCCGGCGATGTGGCAAAGTCCCCGCACTCCGCGACGGTACGCCAGCAGGAGTATCTCGGCCAGATGGCCGCTCAGGATAGGCGTGGCGTGCCGGTCGGGGTCAAGCACCGGCAGGTTGCCTTCGGCCAGCGCGCCGCAAACCCGTTCGGCCAGTCCCGACCTGCCCCCGGCCGGGCTCCAACCGTAGGCATGCGTTCGCACCATGAGTGCGATTGATCCTTCCAGTACTTTTTCGACCTCGCGGGCGGCCTGGCCGAACGGCAGTCGACTGGTTGTCGGGGCTTGCTCATTGTGGAACATCCGCGGCCCGGCGAAGACAGCGTCGCTGGAGATCACCGTCAGAGAGCTACCCACCTTTTCGGCCGCCGCGGCCAGGGCGGTGCAAGTGTTTGCCTCTTGCTGCCCGTCGGGACATTCGCACGGCAAGTCCCAACTACCTCGCGAAAGCGGCCCGCAATGAATGATCCATCGAGGAGCTTCCCGACGTACCAGCGCGGCCAATCTCGATGGTTTTGCCGGATCGCAGCGGACGGTTCTGCAGAGATCGAGCGATGCGCGTCGCTCGGCGAGTACCCCGACCACCGCGAACCGATCGCAAAGACTCAACGCCAGGTTGCTACCCAGCATTGCGTCGACGCCAGTGACTAGGAGCTTATCGGGGAGCTTATCGGGACGTAACTTGCGAGACTTGGACCGAGTCATGATGTCGAGCCTGAAATCTGGAACCTGGAACGAGCCGAAAAAGGGACCAGGTTTAATTTGTGCGAAGCACCCTCCGGGCCGTTCCGGCAAATTAAACCTGGTCCCTTTTTCGGCCGAAGAGGAGACCAATCGTGGGCGATTGCACCTTCTGCGATTGTATACAGCCGGCCGGGTCGAGCCAAGTCGAATTTACTTTAGTGGCCGAGTTCAGCCTAATTCGGACGAGCCGCAACCAAACTGTTTAGCCCTGCGGCCACGCCGAGGCAAACACCGCCGCGTGGCCGCGGCGGCGAACCGCCACTGTACAACCCGCTGCACAACATGCGCGCACCGTGCGCAGAAGTTGTGACGCAAGACCCTATCCCGCACCACGTCCAATCGGCCCCTTGACGGGGTCGGGGGACTTCCGTAAACTTGTCACAAGTGGTAATATCGACGAAATGGCGGTGGCCCCAGCGCGGGTCTCGCGTGATAGGCTGTCTTGAATATCGCTTGAAATACTGTTCGGAAGGGGGTAACCGTTCACGGGGGTCGAGACAAAACCACTCAGACACGGAGGTCAGGGAAGGGGTCGAGAGAAATGCGGGGCGAGGAAGACGAACGGCTTAGGGGCCGGAAGGCATCAGCGACGGCGATTGG
>JAUWJC010000408.1 GCA_030607895.1 Pirellulales bacterium | reverse complement strand
CGATGAGCAGCCAGACCCCGAGTTTTTCGGCCAGTTCGACGCACGGCATTAGCTCGTCGTAGAAAGTCCGCGCGGCGGCGTTCCAGGAGCATCCTTTTTCGAGCGGTCCGCCCGGCTCGGTCTGAATCGACGGCGCGCGGAGTTCGGCGGCCAGGGCAAGCGTCCGTTTGGTGTGCTCGCGGCGGATGGCCCTGTAAGCGGTGTCGGGTTCGATCCAGGAGGGGTGCCAGTACGGCTGGCGTGGGTCGGCTACGGCGTTCATCATGAAACCGTTGACGTTGGCGATCTCCAGGCCGTGCATGCGGAGACAATCGCGAATCGACTGTTTTTGTTCGGCCAGCAACCCGGCCGGCCAGGCGTGGGGTACGTCGGCCAGCAGTTCCAGTCCGGTGTAGCCCAACCTGGCAATTCGAGCGATCGTCTCGTCGACCGGGTAGTTCAAGTAGGCGTTCGAGCTAAATGCGAGTTTCATTGCTGATAACCGTTCGTGGGATTATCTCAGCCACGGATGAAACACGGATGAAACACGGATCAAGGGGCCGGATTTCGAGTGCCACCTCATTCGTCCAGCCAGAATATCAAGATGTACAAAAACACTCTCCTCCTTCTTCTCTATCCGTGTTTGATCCGTGTTTCATCCGTGGCCTAATTCCATCGTGTCAAGTCTACTTCAAATGCGCCTTGCGGATGGAGGCCAACATGCGTAGAGCGGACTTGGGATGACGTCTTAAATCAAACAGCCCGCCGTGAGGAAAATCGTGCGGCTCCGCATCGCGAAGCTGGTTCCAGAAGACGCCGTGGACATACGGCCTGGCCAGCAACAGCGGCAAGTAGCGGCCGATCCATTCTCGTTGTGTTTTGGGCGAGCACTCGCCGGGCGGCGGCTTCGCGCGGCGGCGAGCCAACGGGTCCTCGTGATTGGAGCTGGGCACACAGACCGAGATGTACAGCGGCAGTCCCAGCCCGCTCCAGTAGTCCAACTGCCGGCTGAACTCCAACGGGTCGCGTGGCAACGTTCCGTCGGGGTAGTAGCCCATGTCCAGTTCCAACACCAGCGCCGTCAACCCCAGGTCCGCCCTAACCAAGGCGTCGGCAAAGTGAAGCGGTGGGAAGTCCAGTTCCCGATGGCTCATGTATTCGGCCCAAGGGCGGTCGAAGGAAACGGCCACGGGCGTGCTGGCGTCGAGCGATCGGGTGAGTTCGATTGTCTGGGCGGCCAGTTGCACCTTTTCATCTTCCGAAAGCGAGAGGAAGTCGGCCGTACCAAGGCGTCCGACACATTGCCAGAAGTCGACTCGATCCTTGTAGCGATTCACCGCCGCCGTGATGAACTCGGCGACGAACGACATCAGGCTATCGAAGTCGCCTTCGCACAGGTAGAGCCAATCGGGTATGCTCCAGCGATCGAGCCGCAACAGCGGACCGCCGCAGACCGTCAGCCCGTGCGTGCGGCACCACTGGATCTGCTTGTCGCAAATATCCCAGTTACAATTTCCCTCGCTGGTTTCCACTTCACGCCAAACCAGGGGGACGACGGCGGCGTTGAATGTCCCGAGGAACTCCCGGGCGGTGTATTGGTCCAAGAGCGAAACACCCAAATTGGCCCCCAATAGCGAGGGTAACTTCGGCGCAACACGATGACGCACCGACAACGCCTGCTCCGCGTAGCAGGCGGCCAACTGCCCGGCAACGTCCAACGCAACACGCAGCGCTTCTTCGGCCAGTTGCGCCGACTGCTCCGAGTCGTGTGGGTCGGCCACCGCGCGACTGAAGTAGCACTGGGCCTCCGACAGCTTGTTGTTCACCTCCTCCGGCGCCCCAAGGCCGATCACCTGCCACTCGGTCAGTTGGTTTCGGATTTGGCCGATCTGGCCCCTGGCCAACTCGACGGGCAGATGATACGGCTCTTGGCGTTCAATCAACGAACCGGTCGAAAGGGTTACCTGCCCGTGCCCTTCCACCAGCCAGGGAATATGCAGATTACCCGATTCGGAGACCGCCCGCTCCAAAGTCAACTCGCCAGCGGAATACCGCACGCGGCTCCGCCAGGGGATTCGGTCGATACCCGACATGTAGGCCTGCTCGACCGTCTCCCCGGCAATGCGATCGGGTGGGTAGACGAGAAATCGCATCAGGCCCATCGGGTCGATATCCTCGGAAAGAGAACATTTTTGGGGGGTTTGGACAACTCGTCCATTAACGCAGTCTAACCGACTCAACCGCTTCGTTCAAGCTGTCGGTGAGCACCGGCCGACGGGTCTTTAGGGACCGCGAAAAAATAACCTTCACAAGTTTGAGCGAGGGTGGCACGTCCCTGAGCGCAGCGAAGGGCGTGGGCGCCCGACTCAACACGCCCTTCGTTCCTTAGGGCGTGCCACCCAATTGATCAAGTTATTTTTTCGCGGTCCCTTACGAGCCTCGCGAGCCAAAAAAAGCTACATTCCTGTAAACCTGCACTTGGGATACTGCATGCCAATGGGGGAACCGTTGTGAAGTTTCGCTGGCTGAGTGTATTTTTGCCAATTGTGGTGATTATGTCGCCGGGCGGGTGGCCGATGGCTGTCCAGGCCGACGATTCGATCGGGGCCGAAAAAGGGACCGGGTTTAATTTGCCGGAACGGCCCGGAGGGTGCTTCGCACAAATTAAACCGGGTCCCTTTTTCGGCGCCCGGCACGCCCTGTCCTCCGAGTTGAAAACCCCCCGGTCAACGCTCCGCAAGTTCTTCCGCGACATGAGCGAGCACGACTACGCCGGGGCCGCCGAGTGTCTGGACCTATCGGGCCTGGATAGCAAACGCCGGGAAGAACAGAAGGCGATCCTCGCGTGGAAGTTGCACGAACTCATGGACGGGCTGGGGCCGATCGATCTGGAAAAGGTCAGCGACAAGCCGGCCGGCCAGCCGGTGCATTTCCAGACGGGTGACTATCCACCCATCCAACTCGCCCGAAACCCCGACGGCACCTGGCAATTCAACGGTCAGACGATTCGGAACCTGGACCGGATGTACGATCGTTTCAGAGCCCAGTCGATCGCCACCGCTCGGGACGTGATCCGCAACTGGATTCGCGACCTATTCCCCGACAGCCTGACCCAAGAAGGGTTCCTGCTGCCTCGCTACCAGTGGATTTGCCTGTTGGTGGTCGTGCTGATCGGCATTCTGGTCGATCACGCCGTCCGGTTCGTCATGTACCATTTGACCATGATATGGCTGAAGCTCGGCCGCTTCGAGGGACAGCGGAAAATGGAGCGAGGGCTTTGGACTCCGATGGGTCTATTGGTCCGCGCAAGTTGCTGGTACACGGGAGCCGTGCTGATCGGCCTGAGGCCCGAAGAACTCAACGTGGTGCTGCTGGTAGCGCTCCAGTTCTTTGCCGTGGTGGCCGGCGTCTGGACGATCTTTCGGCTGATCGACCTGCTCCTGAGCTACTTCTTCCGAAAGGACAGGGGCCCAAGGACGACGTTCGACAGCCTGTTGGTTCCGCTCATTTCACGGTCGCTCAAAACGCTGGTAACCTGCATCGGCATTGTCGTATTCGCCGAAACGTTCCGGCTGCCCGTGGTCGGCGTATTGAGCGGCATGGGGCTTGGCGGGCTGGCACTGGCGTTTGCCGCAAAAGACACGCTGAGCAACCTCTTCGGATCGCTGACGGTCCTGATCGATCGGCCGTTCGAGATCGGCGACTGGATCAAGACGGAGAACGTCGAGGGGATAGTCGAGTTGGGCGGAATGCGGAGCACCCGGGTGCGAACCTTTTACGATTCGGTGATTACGGTACCCAACAGCCTGTTGATTACGGCCATGGTCGACAACATGGGCCGGCGTCGCCACCGGCGTCACAAGCTCGTGGTCGGCCTGGAATGCGACACGCCGCCCGAGTTGGTCGAGGCGTTTTGCGAGGCCGTCCGCGAGTTGATCCGCCGGCATCCTTACACCCGCAAGAACCACTACCACGTTTATCTGAACGAGTTTGGCGAGAAGAGCCTGGGCATACTTGTCTATTTTTTCCTGGAGTGCGATCACTGGTCGATGGAACTGCGCGAGCGGCATCGTTTGCTTATCGGAATTTTGGAAGTGGCCGGGCAGTTGGGTGTCGAAATCGCCTTCCCCAACCAAACGCTGTTCATGTACCACCAGGAAACCGCGTCGGGCGAGCCGGCCGCTTCGGAGCTTGGCGATCCGTTGGATGCCGGACGCCGCGTCGGCGGGGAGATTGCCGGATCGCCCTTGCCGGCCGATCAACTTCCCGGCCGGGTAGCCTACGCGGCACCGTTGAACGAGAACGCCGGTCTGCCGGATGCAGGAGGAACGTTGACAACGTAGACACAGTCAAACCCGCCAATATCCGTGTAAAGCCGCGACCACCGGTCGCGGTTTTATGAGGACGTAGGGTGGG
>JAUWJC010000379.1 GCA_030607895.1 Pirellulales bacterium | reverse complement strand
CGTCTTGCGTCATTCCTCAGTCGTCATTCCTCATGCGTCATTCGTCATTCGTCATTCGTCATTCGTCATTCATTTATACTATTTCCCGGGCAACTTGTCGCGAGGGGGGACTGGTGAAGGCCCCTGGCCGGATCAACGGGCTTGGCGTAGCGTGCGTTCTCGAGCCATTTTTCTCAGCCGCTTGCTAAGGGCCTTTTTTTCGCCTTTGGTGAGCTTGCGGCCGACGGATGTCTCGGCTTGCTCGACACTGGATACGGTAGGCGACCGATGAGAAGCCGGCCGGGGCACACCGTGCGGAGGGTGTACGGTTACCGCCGTTTTGGCCGAGAGCGACTTCTTTCTTTCCCGGTCGATCTCGAAGTCCCCAGGTTCGCCTGCCGACTCCTCGTCGTATCCTGGCTTCCGCCGGAACAAAAGGCCTTCAGCGTCGAGTACAACGAACCGGGCGTACAGTCCCATCGCCAAGAGCAACGAGAGGTTGCCGACCATTTCGGCCCCTTCTTCGAGCATAATCGTCCGAGCCGGATCGTCAATCCGGAGCCAGCCCAGCAGTGCCGCCACTGCCCCCAGATAGCAGGTGGCTGCCGCCATCAGGGCCACCACACAGAGCCGGCAGCGACGCACGTCGATCAGGATTCGGGTTCCAACGGCCCCGAGCAGGAAGAAGTAGGCGATCACCCACCAGATAGACCCGTCGCCCCACAGAGTGGTGCCGGTCACGGTGACCATCATTCTGCCGAACGCCTCGTGCAGGCTGGCCCCCTCGTCAACGCTCATCAACAACCAGCAGGCTGCCGCCCACAGCCACACCCGATAGTGACCGTGGTAATCGTCGGTCTTGTGCCGGCGGACTGTGTATATCACAACGGCAATCACCGCGGCCGTAAACAACGT
Organism: Pirellulales bacterium; assembly: GCA_030607895.1. Lineage (GTDB taxonomy): Bacteria > Planctomycetota > Planctomycetia > Pirellulales > Thermoguttaceae > JAUWJC01. The sequence continues at coordinate 3,792 of JAUWJC010000379.1, read as the reverse complement.
GATCGAGCCGAACCAATCGGCCAGACTCCCCTCGCCGCCGAGGTTCAGCGCGGCGATCGGTGCATCCTGGCCGACCCCGGGCAATCCGAGCATCCAGACGTAAAGTCCTTCCAGGCCGGCCGCCATGGCCAATCCAAGCGTAAACAGAACGAACAAGGTGATCAGCCGCCTGGGAATCAGATCGGTCAGACGGAGTTGTTCGTCCATGAAGGTGGCGTTGCCGTAGTTCTCCGACCTGCGGACCGTGCGGAGCACGCCGTCGGTTGAGACAGAACCCCACGCAGTGCGCATGCCCGCTGCCACAACGTTATCCAGCAACGTCTCGTTGAGAACGCGGCGTCGCCGCTCGTCACGTTGACCACTTCGGCGGAACTGCATCGTGTTAAGAAGCACCCATGGGGGTTGTGGAGCCGTTCGGGCCGAAAAAGGGACCAGGTTTAATTTGCCTCCAACGGCCCGGAGGGTGCTTCGCACAAATTAAACCTGGTCCCTTTTTCGGTTTGGGGAAACTTCTGCCTTCTTCTCGATTCGGCATTTCCGGTTCCACGAATCTAGTAGTTCGTCGACAGTGCCTTCCGGCAGGATGGCCACGACAGGGGGTGTGCATATTGCCCTGTTTTCCTAATGGCCCCAGGTGATACACATTCCGGCTTTTCCGCGTATCAATTGAGTTGACTTGACGCCCACCGGCATGGACAATAGTGTCATCAACGCAGGAAGCACCACGGAAGACAATGACCGACACGCACGAAAGCATCCGCACGTTCATCGAGAGTGCCGCGGAGGCCTTTCAGTTGCAGGGGCCTGTCTATGAATTCTCCTTCTCTCCGAAGGAGGATGCGGCGGTAGTGGCCGAGTTGCTCGCGGGAATCGATGCGCCTCAATACGCGATAGAGCCGGATGAGACCGTCCAAATCGAACGGCTGGAAGACCTTGTTCGGCTGCCGTTTCCCGACGGCTCGGCGCGGACCGTTGTCTGCGTGAACGCCCTGGAACACGCTTTCGAGCCGCAGCGGGCGGTGGCCGAGATGATTCGCATGTTGGCCCCCGGCGGAATGCTGCTGATTTGCTCGCCGGTCGCCGGCCCGCTGGCCCAGCAGCCCGACCAATATTGGCATCTGACGCCCCAGGCGGTCCAGCGTCTGTTGACCGGGTTGGAAGGCACGCTGGTCGGCTGGCAGGGGAGCGACCAGTCGCCGCACACAGTCTTCGGGCTGGGCTGCAAACCGCCGGTGGCGGCCGACTTCTTCCGCGGTACGCGTCCGTTCCTGGACTTTTTCCAACAGAGACTAGACGAGGCGGCCGCCAAGGTCTCCCGGCGCTGCCGGTTGTGGCGGCTGCTAACCGGCTGGGCTCAAAGTGCCGCCGAGCGGCGTTGCCGACAGGATTTCCACAAATCACAGTTTGTTGTCGACTTGCCAGCGGGCCGCCACCTGAAACACCACCTGTTGGAAAGCTGTCTGCCTACAGGGCAAACCGGCACAGGGCAAACCGGCACGCGGCTGGACCTCCAGCAGTGACACAAGCGTCTCACGGCTCTTCCGCCACAACGCGACTACCAGTTCTCAAACTGTAAACGAACGGCCGGAAAATGTGTGCCACTGCTTGCGTAAATCGAGTGGCACGTGCAGCTTACGTCTCGACACTGCTTGCCGGATGCCCGTTCGATTTGGGAGAGCCGCAAGCAGTGCCGGCCCTGCTCAAATGGCTTATTTCCCCGAGGCAAGCAGTGGCACACCAACGGCTCGCTTACAGTTTGACTACCAGTTCAACTCGGTGGCTTCTTCCCAATGCTGGTAAAGAGTCCGCAGCACCTCTTGCTGCTCGGCTATCTCGGTCTTCAGGTCTCGGACGCGCCGACCATCGCGATGCGTTTCGGGCATGGCCAGCATGGCATGAAGCTCTTCGACACGCGTCTCGCGCCGAAAAACCTCCGCTTCCAGGTCCTCGACCTTGCGATAGGGAAAGCGGCGTTTCGGCCGGTCCGACTTGCCGTCGTTGCGGTTCTTACGGGCGCGATTGTCCGAGTCGGTTTGCTTCGGTATCTTGCGGGCGGCCGTCGCTTCGGCAAGTCCCCGATCGGCCAGGTGTAGATAGGTTTTGTAGTTGCCCTCGATTGCGCGGAATCGGCCCGGCTCGACAACCAGCAGATGATCGGCCACTCTGTTGATGAAGTAGCGGTCGTGGCTTACAAACAGCACGGTCCCCTCGAACCGGTTGATCGCCCGCTCCAGGGCGTCGCGGGCCCAAAGGTCGAGGTGGTTGGTCGGCTCGTCGAGCACCAGGAAATTGGCCTGGGAAGCGGCAAGCCGGGCAAGCGCCGCGCGGCACCGCTCACCGCCGCTGAGACTGCCGACCGGTTGAAGCGCCGTGTCGCCGGTCAGGCCGAATCGGGCCAGCAGGTCGCGCCGCTGTTGCTCGTTGAAGTCCTTGTGCTTGGGGCTGACGGAATCGACTACCGGCAGATCGTCGTCCAGCGTGGCCAGGTGCTGATCGAAGTAGCCGATTTCGACTCCATGTCCAAGCTGCACCTGCCCGGCGTCCGGCAGGATTTCGCCCAAGAGGCAACGAACTAGCGTGGTCTTGCCGCAGCCGTTTGGCCCCAGCACTGCCCAGCACTGGCGCCGGTCGATATCGAACGTCAGCTTGTCGAACAACGGCCGGTCGTATTGCTTGGCCAGGTTCTCGGCTCGCAGCACGATATCGCCGCTTCGAGACGCCTTGGCAAAGGCCATTGGCGGGGCGGCAATTTCGCGAGGCGGCTGGATACGCTCGATCCGCGCGAGCTTTTTCCTCCGGTCCTCGGCCTGGGCGTGCTTCTGGCCGTAAGCGTTGCGGCGGATAAACTCCTCGGTCTTGGCGATCTCAGCCTGTTGCCGCTCGTAGGTTCGCCGCTCGACCAGCAGCCGTTCGTCCTTCTGCCGCCAATACGCCGAAAAATTGCCGGAGTAGGCGTCCACGGTGCCGCGAAACAGTTCGAGTGTTCTGTTGGTCACTTTGTCGAGGAAGTAGCGGTCGTGACTGACCAGTATCATTGCCGCGCTGCTGCCGGCCAGGAAGTCTTCGAGCCACTCGGTCGCCTCGATATCCAAGTGGTTGGACGGCTCGTCCAGCAGCATCAGGTCCGGTTCGGCCAGGAGCAGTTTGGCCAGTATCAGGCGGTTCTGCTCGCCGCCGCTGAGCGAACCGACCGGCAGATCGTAACTGCTCCGCGCGAAGTACAGCCCGTCGAGCACCCGTTCGATCTTGTGGTCCAGGTTGTACGCATCGCGGCGGTGGAGTTCCTGCTGGAGATGGTCGAACCGGGCGGCCAGACGCTTGTGCTGGGCCGGATCGGTCGAATTGGCGAGCCTTTCGGCCACTTCGACGGCCTGACGGCCAAGCACGATTAGCTCGTCCAGTGCGCTTCGGGCTTCTTCCCAGAGCGTCCGATCGGGTGGGAAGTGCGGCTGCTGTTCCAGGTACCCCGGCCGGATCGACCCGTGAATCCGGAACTGCCCCGTGTCGGCATCGTCCTTGCCGGCAAGAATCCGAAGCAAGGTTGTTTTCCCGCTCCCGTTGGGCCCAACCAACCCGATCCGCTCGCCCGGCCGTACCTCGAACGTAACCCCGTCCAAAACAGGCTCGGGACCAAAATGCTTCTGGATATTTTCGACGTTCAGTACGATCATTACTCAAACTGTAAGCGGTCAGTGGAAAATGGGGACTGGCACTGGGGTGTTGAAAACTCGGTGCAGATATCGGCCGGAAGTGCGGGAAAAACCGTAGCCGCGAGGTGCCTGTCCCCTTTTT
>JAUWJC010000534.1 GCA_030607895.1 Pirellulales bacterium | reverse complement strand
GGACAGGTGTCGCCGGAGCCGGTTCTGCGAACGGGCCATGCGCCCGGCCCACGCGGCGTACCATCGGGCTGCATCGTACGGCTGTTCGGCCCTGAAATGCTGTGCCGATTCGATCAGCGCGACGATGCTCGTAATGCGAAGCACCCTTCGGGCCGTCCCGGCAAATTAAACCTGGTCCCTTTTCCGGCCTGTACGACGACGGCCCGGAAATCGTCCACAGGGTTTGCCCGACGGGCAAGTCGCCAAGCGTGGGAGCGTCAAACCGCCGCGAGCCGGTGGAATTAGGCTCGGGCAGTCGGCCGGTGAAGATCACTTCGATTCGCTGCGGGAGGGTTTTCGGGCCCAAGGGCAGCCGGAATCGGCGCTGGCCGTTGCTGTTTGCTTTGGCGGATTTGGCGTCGGCCAACGGCGTGGTAGGCACTCCGGCAACGCGGACCTGCACTAGTTTGTACGTACCGGGCATATGGAGCGGACACTGCGGTCGCCCACCCGGCTCCAGGTCGAACGTGGCAACGCCGTGGCAGGTTCCATCGGCACTCCAGGCGATATTCACGTCGGCCAGGTGGACCCGCCGTGCATCGCTTGACTGCCGGGAGGGCGCCAGAACCGCCTGGAAATCGTCGCCCACAACTCGGTAGCAGATAACGGAATCCGCCTCTGTCAATCGTTCTGTCAACCGCTCGGCCAGATCGTCCGGCAGGACGGTTTCCTTCAGGTCCCGCGTCTTCCAGGCAATCGATTGTCGGTCGCGCTTGGTGGGAAGCACAACCAGATGCTTGGGCTGAGGGGCCTCTCGGACGACGATCTTCGGGACGTTGATTTCCTCGCCCGGTGCGACGGTCAACGGGCTGCTGACGGTGAATCGATACGAGTCGCTTATTGCTGCATGTGGTCGGACGATCAACTGCCGGGGCTGGTTTGCGGTGTCGACAACCTTAAGCGTTGCGGGCGGATTGACCGTGTAGGGTCCGTGGAATTGGGGCGGCACTTCGAGACGGACCTCGTCGAGCAGTCCGCCTGCCACCGTGACACGCAACTCGATGTCGGCCGCGTACGACTGCCCGTCCACTCGGAGGCTGGTGATTTGTTCGGCAGCGATTTTCGGACGGTTTGGGGCCAGTGTCAGGCTTACAGCGATCGGCTGTTTGCCGTCTGGTTGTTTGCCGTCATTGGCGAACGACTTGACGAGTCGGCCGGGTTCTTCGAGGAAACGCGGGTCGGCCTTGCTTCTGTCCGGAGCAGGTGTCTCGACTTCGCTCAGCCCGCTGATCTTGCCGATCGTAAGCAGCACGGGCGGCTGACGGAACAACTCTACCGAACAGGTGCGGATTCCAGCCTCTTCCAGCCGTATTGCCGGCAAGACGACTTTACCTTTTACCGGGGTAGGCAAGCGGGCGTCCAGCGACAACTCGTGTTTCCCGGCCACCGGTCCGGTAAGGAAGACGGTGATTGCACCGTCGGGTCCGCGTGACCAGCGGGCTACCCGCTCCGCGCTTTCTTCCAGAACCGAGATTCTCTGGACCTCCAACTCCGGCGGTGCAGAGAGCCGATACTGGAAGTGATAGCCGACCGTGGTGACCAGCCGTGCGTCGAACCGCACCAAGGCGTGTTCTTGTGCGAAGCTTACAGCCAGCGTCTGGTCGATTGTCGTTTGGGGTTCCTTGGGTCGAGTGGAGATGCTCCATGCGGGTTCGCCTCGTCTCGATCGGGTGGTGGGTAGATTGTGCGCGAATTCGGGTTGTACGTCACCCGCACCCCAAGCGGCGACGAAGTCGGGTACGGCCACCGCCTCCAGTTTGTTCACCCCGTGCTCCTTGTACTGAAGTGCCGGATCGACGGAGACGGCCAGCCAACGTTTGACGAGGCGGGCGCCCGGCGTTTCCAGTCGGGGTAGACACAGATTACCCACGCCCGAACTCTCTTGAAACAAAAACGCCGCCCGGATAACCACCTGATCCGTCATCGGCTCCGATAGCTCGAATCGAATTCTCTTTGGATCGCCTGGTACCGTCCGGACCTCTGCCACGGGCGAGTCGGGATCCCGCGAAGGCAGCAATCGGAGACGGGGATCGACAGCCACTTCCAGTTGGCGGACACGCGGCTCGGCAGTCTTGAATTTGAAACAAGCATCGACGACCACGGAGCCGGGCTGTATCTTCATCCAGAGCAGTTGTTCGACGTCGGGTCGTCGCAAATGGGGGCCCGGTTCGGCGCCGCGGTTGCCGGGACCCTCCTGCCAGCGGACGCTCAGCCGATTGACGGGTCCAAGTCGGCCGATCAGCCGCAGTGGCCGTGGACGCAGTGGGTCGGTTTCCAGGGGCCCCGTTTCCAGGGGCCCCGTTTCCAGAATCATCGAGCCGACCGCTGTCGGCACCTCGATTTTCGGCACCTGAGTTTTTGCCACGGCCGGTGGTAGCGCCAGTTCCAACATGGAGCTGGCCAACGGGGGAATAGCCAGATCGAATCCGGCCAGTATTCCATCGGTTAGCATAGCCGGCCGCAAAGCAAGCTCCAGGCGGTACTTTCCCGGCTCGCCCCGTTTTCCATCGACGTGCAGGTCCAACGCTAGGTAAGTACCCCCCTTCTCCCATTCGAGTTGGATCGGCCGGCCGTCCAACAGCGCGCCGCCGGGCAGCAGGTTGGCTCCTTGCCGCGCGAAGGGAATCCGGACGCGAGCCGCGCGGTGTCCATGGACGGGGCCAAACACTTCAAAGTCGAAGATGGCCTTCAGTTCCGCCGGCACGAGTCGTTTGGAGTTGGGCCGTTCGGGGTTGGTTTGCCAGCAGAGGGCTCCGCGATATGTTGCCGCGCGAAGCTGCCAACCTTGCGGTTTTTCGCGGGCCACGGCATGCCGGAGTAATTCGTTGTGCAGATTTTCCGACACTAGGTACTTGTCCCCGGTCGGTTTTTGTTGTTCGTCGACGGGGATAAGCACCCGGTAGGTGGCCGATCGGGCCGGTGACGGCTTCGGTATGGCTTCGGCAAGCGTAGCGACGCAGTGCAGCGAGGCACACAAGGCTATCACTGTTACCGCTACAAACATGAATGACGAATGACGAATGACGAATGACCAAGGACGAAT
>JAUWJC010000454.1 GCA_030607895.1 Pirellulales bacterium | reverse complement strand
CGTGATCGCGGAGGCGCAGCTTGCTGGAGGTCAGCCCGTAATTGACGTACCACTGATAGCGGGCGTCGCGCCAATACTTGTACCACTTGTCGGCCTCGTCAGGCCGGCAGAAGAACTCGATCTCCATCTGCTCGAACTCCCGCGAGCGAAACGTGAAGTTCCTCGGCGTAATCTCGTTGCGGAAACTCTTGCCGATCTGCGCTATGCCGAATGGTATTTTCACCCGGGTGCTGGCCAGCACGTTCTTGAAGTTGACGAATATGCCCTGTGCGGTTTCCGGGCGGAGGAAGGTCTTGCTCTTCTCGTCGCGGACCGCGCCGGTGTAGGTCTCGAACATGAGATTGAATTCACGCGGCTCGGTAAGCGTGCCGAGTTGCTTGGCGTCGGGGCCGAGCACCTTGGAGAAGTCGTCGACCGTGGTAAGGGAGACCAGCGGCCCGTCCCATTCGAGTTGGTCGGCCTGTTTGGCGCGCAGCCCAAACAGCTTCAGCGCTTTGCGTTTGGCGTCTTCCAGGCCATCCTCGCCAACCGCCTCGGTGGCCACAAACGCTCGACGACCCTTGGCCTGGACCCAACGGCCCTGAACCTGGTCGTACCGGTAGCGGCGTTTCGACTCGCGGCAATACCCCCTGTAATCGTGAAACAGGTCGTAGTGGCCGGAGCATTTCCAAACCTGCGGGTGCATGATGATCGTCGAGTCGAGGCCGGTCATCTCGAAGGTGGACGGCGCCCCCGGCGGAATTTCCAACTCGTTATGTGCGGCGACCATGTCACGCCACCAGGCGTCGCGGATATTCCGCTTCAGTTCCACGCCCATCGGGCCGTAGTCCCAAAAGCCGTTCAGCCCGCCGTATATCTCGCTCGATGAGAACAAAAATCCGCGTCGTTTGCACAGGGCGACAAGTTGTTCCATTTCCATGTCAGTCTCCATGTTGGTATCCATGTCGGTGGCAACTCCAAGGTAGAAAGATCGCGTTTCTGGCACTTCCAAGAAGCCGCGACCGTTGGTCGCGCCGTGCAGCGGAAGAACCACGTCCACGCAAGACGGCATTATGCGTACTCATATACTGGAGTCTCGATTACTTTCGACGGCTTCTTGCTGCCTTTGATGAGAGCCTGAATACGCTCCACCGTTTCTGGTGCAAAGAACTGCTCCCCCGTCTCCCGGCAGACTCGCGCCGGCACGTGCTCGACAATAGCAAGCTTGCCGTTGTACTCCAGTGTGTAAGTCACTTCTGTATCGACCATCTCTTCAGTAATAGTTCACCTCTTCAACTGGACCTCCTGGTCCTGAAATCAACCCAACGATCTGGATTTGGTTCGTACAGTGTAATAATCTTGATCAACGCGCGACTGGGATAGATGCACTGAATGTGCAAGGGACGTTCAACATCCGTGAAGCCCAGAACCAGACAACTCGGGCCGTATTTGTCGTCAGGGTAGTCCTCGATCAGTTCACTTCTATTCAATATCGCCTGCTCAACCTCAACTACGCTGATGTTCCGAGTGATACTCTGGTCGACGGCATGTTTCGAGAACTCATAATGCCGTTGCAGTATCTTGTCTCGGATATCATGCAACAATCCCATCCCAAGATTCTACGCCAACCGCTTTACACCGTCAATCTACTCATGCGACGCCAGGGATCCTATTCCGGGCGGATTCGCAGCGAGTGGGGGTCCAGCTTGGGGACGATCGAAAAGCGGTCGAGTTCGGCGGCGGTTAGGATGTCATCCTCCCGCCCGATAGCCACCAGGTTCCGCCCGCCGGCCGTCTTGCATAAGTGCCTGGCCAGTCGTTGCGGCTCGAGCGGCTCGGCCCCCAGTGCCAGCGGTAGGGCAAAGGCGGCCAGCCATGTCTCTCGGGCAGTTACGGCCTGGGCATTGAGATCGTACGTGGTATCGCCCCGCCGCCGGAGCCGCTCGACCAGCAGTCCGGCCAGTAGAACGTCGTCGTAGCCGATCTGGCCGCGCGTGCCGGCACACAGCAGGTGAATCTGCTCGCTGCCGGCCAACTCCCGGCAGACTGCCCCGGCATTGACAAAGGCTCCGATCAGCACCCGGGAAGCCAGCCGGCAGCGCTCCATGGCGCGAGTGCCGTTGGTGGTGGTGAAGACCACGCTGCGGCCATTCACCCGATCGGCCGTGTATTCCAGCGGCGAATTACCCAGGTCGAATCCCTCGATCGGCAGTCCCTTCCGTTCGCCGCCCAGCAGCACGTCGTTTTGTGGCATCCGTGCGGCCATCTCTCGGGCGTCTTCCACTTCGAGACAAGGTATTACCTCCCGGGCACCCGCCTCCAAGGCATGGACGATCGTGGTCGACGCCCTCAAGACATCGATCACCACCACCGTCTTGCCGGCCATTTCCTCCGGCTCGACCAACGTGGGCAGTGCATGAACGTACAATTCTCGGGTCACGATAAAATAGCCTCCCGGCCGGTCTTCCACTTCTCCTATATTGCACTCTACAATATCGCCATGTCACAGCGTGGTCTGGCCGATTTTCTGGAGGAACTTGGTCACTCGGGCGAACTGGTCCGCGTGGAGGCACAGGTCGATCCGCTCTTGGAGGCGGCCGAGATCACACATCGAACATACCGGAATGGGGGGCCCGCCCTCCTATTTGGCTCTATCAAGGGGCGATCGATCCCCCTGCTGGTCAACCTGCTTGGCACCCAGGAGCGGATTTGCCGCGGCTTGGGTGCCGAGTCGTTGGACGAGGTATCGCGGCGGGTCGAGGCGGCCGTTTTCCCTCCGGACCCACAAAGCTGGTTTGAGAAGGTCAAAACCGCCCCAACTCGTGCCATGTTGGGAAAACTGCCGCCACGCTCCGTGCGGACCGGGCCGGTCCAGCAGGTCGTGCGGCTCGGCGGCGACGTGGACTTGGGCCAGTTGCCCGCCCTGCAATCGGGGCAACTGGAAATTGGCCCAACGATAACGGCCGGACAACTCATCACGGCCGACCCGGAGTCCGGGCAGCCGGCGGTCGGCCGGTACGGCCTTCGCCTTCTCGACCGGGACCGCCTGGCCGCTTGCTGGGGTCCACACGATCCGCCCGAGCGACTGCTGGATGAGTATCGCCGCCGTGGCGAGCAGATGCCGGTGGCGGTCGTTTTGGGTGGCAATCCGGCCGTGCTGTTGGCTTCGATGGCTCCGTTGCCGCCCGGTGCCGACGTGCTGGCCGTGGCCGGGTTGCTCGGTGAGAAACCGGTCGAGGTGGTCGCCTGCCGCGGTATCGAATTGGAAGTGCCCGCCAACGCGGAGATTGTCCTGGAAGGCTTTGTCGATCCGTCCGAGCCGCTCGCCCGGACAGGCCCGGTGTGTACGCCGGTCGGATATTATCAGCCCGACCGGCCGGCGCCGGTGATGCACGTTACGGTCCTCACGCATCGGGCAAATCCGATTTATCCGGCCATGGTGCCTGGGGCGCCGCCGCATGAGTTATCGGAGGTTGGCCGGGCCTTGCAGCGGGTTTTCCTGCCGCTGGTGAAGCTGGCCATCCCGGAATTGGTCGATTACGATCTGCCGGCGTTCGGTGCCGCGCGGCACTGGTTGCTGGCCGCAATTCGCAAGACCTACCCGTGCCAGGCACGCCGGGTAGCAAACGCGGTGTGGGGTCTTCACGGGTTGATGTTCAGCAAGCTGGTGGTGATCGTCGATGAAGAGGTCGACGTGCACGATCAGCAGCAGGTATGGTCCGCCGTTTCGGCAAACGCCGATTTGGGCCGGGATGTCTTCTTCCAAGACGGCCCACCTGACCCCTGGGACCCGGCGACAGTCGCCGGCGCCCCCGGCCGAAAGATGGCAATCGACGCCACCCGAAAGCTACCCAACGAATGCCCGGCCCAGCGGTCGTTACCCGCCCCAATGAGCGAACGCATCCGTCAGTTGGT
>JAUWJC010000607.1 GCA_030607895.1 Pirellulales bacterium | reverse complement strand
GGGGGCGCGGCTTTACAATGGATGGTCGACAAGGATGTTCCGACTACACGACCGAACGCGGCGGCGGATATGCATTGCCGGATTCTTCGGCCTGTGCGTTGTGCCGACGATTATCGTCGTGGGATGGTGCATTGCCTGGAACCTGCCGTGGCACGCCCGGGCCGAGGCGGACCGACTGCGCCGGCAATTAGGGCTTCGCGGTTCGATCGCGAAGCTCCAACACCCGCGCCCCGGCGCGGTGGTTTACGAAGGGGTCGAACTGGCCAACCCGGAAACGGGCGCAACCGTGCTCCGGTGCCGAAAGATCGAGGCCGGCTGGAAGAAGTTTCCCGACCCAAAGAAGGGCGGCAACCGGTCGCTGGTACTGATCGCCTCGCTGCCCCGGATCGAGGCGGGCCAGGTGGACCAGTTGTGGCTGCTCGTCGAGCGGTTGCTTGGCTGCCGATTAGGCGGCATCCCGACCGACGTGCGGCTGCTGGCCGACGAAGTTTCCCTCTCGAGCGAAGAGCACGCCCAGACACTCTCGGACGTCGAGGGCAGCATCGAGTCGCTTGCCGACGGGCTCCAGGCCCGGCTGAGTTTCCGGCTGCCCGGAAACCCCACGCCCGAGCCGGCCCGAATCCGCATCGTCCGAAATCGCCAGGTCACGCCGCCGGCGACCGGATTCGAGCTTTTTTCGGGCGACACCCCTATGCCCTGCTCCATGTTGGCGATGGGGTTGGATGGGTTCGAGCCGTTGGGTACGCGCAGCCGGTTCCACGGATACATCTGGGCCAATCAGACTTCCAACGGCTGGCAGGGCGAAATAACCGGCCGGTTGATCGACGTCGATCTGGACCGCCTGGTGACCGACCGATTCCCTCATAAGCTAAGCGGCACTGCCGAGGTGACCATCCACCGGGCCCGATTCAGCCGAGGGCGACTCGATGAGGCAGCCGGATCGGTCAACGCCGGGCCGGGCACAATCGGCCGGTCGCTTCTGGAAGCGGCCGCCGTCAGGCTGCGCCTGGTTACCGACCCACGGCCGGTCGACCCCGCCGGCGTGGTTCCCTACGAGCAGTTGGCCTTTTCCTTTTCGATTGACTCTCACGGCTTGGAGTTGCGCGGCCACTGCGCGGCCGACGGTTCCGGCGTGATCCTTGCGGGCCGAGACGCCCGGTTACTCGGCGACCCGCCGCGGCAGCCTCAGCCGGTAACGGCATTGCTCCAGATGTTGGCTCCCGCCACGCGCCAGACCGACTGGCTTTCCCGCCGCTTGCCGTTGCCGTAGGCATTTCAGAGCCGGGCCGTGTCGGCCAGGTATTTGCCCCGCGGCAACCCGAAGACCGGGCCGACACGGCCCGGCGCCGCAACTCCTGTGACGCTCTTCTGCCTGCGTAACCCACATAATCGTTCAAGCTTGAACCTTTTCGGGCCGAAAGGTTAAGTGTCTGAAGTTCTGTAAAGGCTGGCATGACCTTGGTTTCGTTATACTCGACGCGGCCATAGATTGCGGTTTTGCGACGTAGTTGTCAGTAGTCAGTTATCAGTAGTCAGTAGTCGGAGATTGGAAACAGCGGCTCTTGTGAGTATTCAGACTGATAACTGAAAACTGATAACTCCATTCCAAAACCGCAGTTTGTGACCGCGTTGAGTATAGGTCTTGTCGGAAACCGGCTGGCAGGGGTCCCCTGCCCTCTTGTAGGGTCGTTGTCTTTCAACCGGTTGCTAGCAAAGAGAGACGCCCCGACTACGGCCTTCCTCTTCGATCACGATCTTCTCTTCGCGAGCAAGCCAACCCAAAGCCTGCATTACGGTGTCGCGCGGCTCACCGGTCGCCTTTACCAGCTTGGCCATGCTGAGCTGGCCGTTCTCATCCAATATCTTCCACACGTCGCCGGCAGTTTTGCCGATGTGTGCAACACACGAAACAGTGGTTGCCGTTGCCATGGACTGCTCCTTTTGGAGATTGTACGTTCCTTCCTGGGCAAAAAATCCAACTCGCACATACGTACGATAGACAAAGTATACCGAAAACCACGTTTACGTCTCAAGGGGAAGCAGGGAGGATTATCGGACGACGAGCGACAACCCACGCTTCAAGATCGCCAAGTCAGGCAATATGAGGTATTATGCCCGTATACACGGGACGGGAGGAATGGCGAACCGAAAAAACAATGACCCGCTTAAAGGGGTAATACTAACGTTTGGACGAGGATGCCGATCGGTGTTCCCGCACATACTCGGGCCGAAGCGGCCTGTACTCATCACGCTCCGCGTGATGCAGATCCGTCACGCGGAG
>JAUWJC010000482.1 GCA_030607895.1 Pirellulales bacterium | reverse complement strand
GAAGATAGGGGCCAGTACGAGTACGTCCGCGGCATGGCGGCCTGGGCGCTGGGACGCATCGAAGTGACCGCCCGGCCGGTCGTCGATATGTTGACCGAGGGGCTCCGGTCGAAGTATCACGTTTCGGTGCGCCGGAATTCGGCCCGGGCGCTGGGAAACCTCGGCGCGGCCGCCAAAGCCGAAAAAGGGACCAGGTTTAATTTGTGCGAAGCACCCTCCGGGCCGTTCCGGCAAATTAAACCTGGTCCCTTTTTCGGTCCCGTCGCGGAACTGGTTCGACTCATCGAGGACGAGGACGCCACGGTACGCGTCAACGCGGCGGAGGCGCTTTGGAGAATCGATCGCCACGGCAGAGCAATTCCAACGCTTCTGGATATCCTCGGTCAGCCAACCGGGCCTGGACCGTATCAAGCGGCGGATGCTCTGGGACGCATTGGTCCGTCGGCAGAGCCGGTTGCCGCCGAGCCGGCTGCCGCCGCCCTGCTTGCCGCCGCGCTTGTCGATGCCTTGAGACATCCGGATGCCGACGTCCGTCGCGTGGCGGCCCGATCGCTGGGGAAAATCGGTCCGGCGGCCGTTGGACCGTTACAGCGGGTGCTGAGCGATTCGGATCCGTCGGTTCGCCGCGGCGCCGTCGAGGCCTTGGGACGGATTGGCCGGCCGGCGATCCCCCAATTGATCAAAACGCTCGGCGACGAACGTCCCCTGGTCCGAATGACTGCTGCCCGGGCGTTGGGCCGGTTGGGCCCGAAGGCCGCCGATTCGGTGCCGGCCCTAAAGGAAGCAGTCAACGATCCCGACCGGGAAGTCCGCAAGACGGCGGCCGAAGCGCTCAAAAAGATCCGCTCGGCAATCGAGTTGTAAAGCCGCGACCAGTGGTCGCGGGACTCCAGTGGTCGCGGAACCCCGCGGCAGGAGCCAACGTCCCGGAAAACCGCGACCACTGGTCGCGGCTTTACAATCTTGATAACTACGTCAAACCAACCCCGATTGTTCCAGGTTGCGGCCGATTTTCGGCCAGCCTTTGGAAGCAAGTCCGCCGGAGGAGCACTTCAGCACGACCAGCGTCTCGTTGTCCAACCCGAAGGCAAGACGATTGGGGGCAACAATTGTGCCGGCCGAGCGGACGGCCGTCGCGACCTGGCCGGTCCATTGTGGATTGCCACGCGTGTCGACCGCGTGGATTACGCCCCCGTTGTCGCCGAAATAGATGATCTGGTCATCGCCGATGACGGGCGTCGATTCGACGGGCCCGGCGGCGGAGTACTCCCAGCGGATTTTGTGCGAGTTGCCGTCCACCGAGACGAGCAAACCTTGCCCCTTCTGGCCGCGGCGAGTTTTGGAGATTCCCACGTAGACGTGGCCGTGGGAATCGAGCACCGGCGAGCCGAGCATCTGGCCCGGCATCTTGGTCTTCCAGGTTTGCACGCCGCCAAGGCCGAAACCGTAAATGTGCTCGTCGCGGCCGGCCACCACTATTACGCTGTCGGCGGTCACCACGGGCGACGAGTTGAGGAACCAGCCGGTATAGCCTTGCTCGGCCGAATGGTCCCAGATGTTGGTACCCCGGGAGCCATCGGTTCGGATGGCGAATACATAACCGTCTTCCGAGCCGATATAGATGACCCGATCGCAAATGATTCCAGCCGAATCGAACTTTCGCCGCGAGCGGAAGTGGGGCGTGTTTTGCATCCGGCCGTCGGGGTCGACCTTGACGAGGCCGCCTTCATAAGCACTGATCCAGGTGTTGGCCTCGCTGTCGACCAACGGCGCTGCGAATCCCAACGGTTCGCCCACCTTGGCCGGCGACCAGGCCTGCTTGCCCTGGGGTGTGACGCAATGCAGGAACCCGTCGGCACAGTGTAGCCGGATGTTCCCGTCGGAGCCCACCACTGTCCGCCCGGGCACCGGACTACCGATGACGTATTCCCAGACAGTCTTCGCTTTGCCGTTCTCTTCCTCCAAGGCCACCAGCCGCTGGAGCGTCGATACATATATCCGCCCGGAAGAATCGACGGCCGGGGCGGTTACCAGGGGCCTCGACTCGTCGGCCGGCGGCGGCTCGTCGGGATACGCCCAGACGAACTGCTCCGGCCTGACGGCCTTGGCCGCTTGCGGCTTCGCAACTTGGACTGGTGCCGCTTGCGGCCGTGGTTTGACGGGCGAACCGGGTGCCTTGGCCGCCGGACGACGCACGGGGCGTGTGCGTGGCTGCTTTCGCTCGGGCATCGGTACCGCTTTAGGCCGCGGAGGTGATGCCGAGGGAGGTGCCGCCGGGACGCCGGGCGGCGGCGGCGGAGCGCCGATCGGCGGCACGGCCGCTTGCGGCTTCGCAACCGGCGGCTTCGCAACTTGCGGCGGAGTCGACTGCGGAACCGCGGGCGCGGCGCCGGCTTGGACCACCCTGAATAGCCCGACTGCCTGGCGTCCACACTGTGGGCAACTGTAGGGCTGAGTGGGCCGTTGCAGTTCGTGGCCGCAGTTGGTGCATCTGAACGTTTTCATCTATGATCTCTGGCAAGTCGGTTCATCTGACGGCGCCGCTGGCCTTGGTGTAAACGCGGCCGTTGTCTCGCAGCACAATCCATCCGTTTACTTCGATAATCTCTACGCCTCGCGAGGCGGCCGTGTGACGTGCGGTGTCGAATCGCTCGCCCGGATGAACCAATTCGATGGTGTTAAGAATCCCGGCCGCTTCGCAGGTCTTTTGCAGCCACCCGACAAGTGCCTCCTCCATGGCGTTGGCGGCGGAGGTAGTCTTTGGCTGCCAGCGGTAGTACGCTTCGCCGATATCCTTGAGCAACTGGGGCAGCCGTTCCGGCGGGGCCGACTGGAAAACCAACAGTTGTCCGGCCAGCGAGCACGCGCCCGGCTCCCCCTCAAGCACGCCCGTGAGCAGTTGCTGACGCTGGAATGCCAGTGCCGGGTTGGCGGTCAGATCGGGGCCCAGGATCGTCTGTTGCCACTGCGTGCTGGAGGCGAGCCCGGCGTCTTCCTCTTCAGGCTCCTCGGCCGGGGCCAGCAACTCGGCCAGCTTCTGGAACTGAGAATCGCTCTGCTGCCGCAATTGGCCAATCGATTGGTTCATCGCGTCGAGGATATCTGCAACGGGAGGGCCGTCGGGTGTTTCGGCGGCCCGACCCGAGCCGGCGGCTTCAGCGAGTGTTTTCAACGTGGCGTCCATCCGGTCGAGCTTTTCGGTCAGCGGTGCTATTTTCGAGTTGACTAGAAGCTGCCCGAGGGAGCCGAGTTGGCCGGCAATCTCCTGCAATTCGTTCACCTTGTTGTCGGTCGGTCGGTTGTCGGTTGGTTGCGACGAATCGTCCTCTTGGTCCTTCTTTGCAGACCGGGAAAAGGCCATGGTCGAGGTTCCTCGGGGGTAGTGAGTAGTTGAGAGTTGAGAGTTGAGAGTGAGTAGTGGTCAGTGGTCGGGTTCAGGTTCTCTTGGTCCCAGGGATTACACTCAGTCCCAAGCTCTGCTTGAAACCGCAACGTACTGCTGGAAAGTATTGGGTGCCCAAGCAGAGCTTGGGAACCAGGTTCTACGCACTCTCAACTCTCAACTCTCAACACTCACCGCTCAACTCTCAACTCCCAACTCACAACTCGACACGATCAACGACCCTGGCGCCCAGT
>JAUWJC010000097.1 GCA_030607895.1 Pirellulales bacterium | reverse complement strand
GGTGCCCCCCCCGCCCGCGGGGGGGCCGCCCCCCCGGGGGCCGTCGGGGCTAAACGGTTTGACTGCGGCCGCAGGCCGAGTTAGATTATTGGGTGTTTGGGAACTGGGTGTTTGAAAACTGGGACCATCAAGATACCAAATTCATCTGCGGCTGACCAGCAGGCCGACCGGCGGGCAAAATACCACCCATGGCACCCGCCGCGGTTGCTTGACACGGAAAGTCTCGTCGGTTAGCTTCATGTTGGGATTGGCCGAGAGACTCCCGTGAATGGTTGCGATTTCCCGAACTTGGAACTACTGGACTTCAAGAGGAGATAGATATGTCAGAAATTAGTCGTCGTCGGTTTGTTGGGTCGGCGTTGGGATCGACGGCCCTGTTAGCTACCACGGCAGGCGTCGGTCGTGCGGAAGAAAGTGCGGACATCGACGTTGGCACGCTGGGCAAAACGGCCCATACGAAGTTCGCTTGCAACGTCGAGATGTGGTGGCGGAAGCTGCCGTTTTTGGATCGGGTGAAGAAGGCGGCCGAGTTCGGCTATCCGGCCTTCGAGTGCTGGAGTTCGCACCGCAAGCAAGTTCAAGCGGTGGCCGACCTGGCCCAACAGCTTGGTATCGAGGTGGCCCAATTCACCGCCGCGTTCGGTTTCAACACCCCGGCCAAGCTGGACCAGTTCGTCGAGGCGATCAAGAACGCCTGCCGCGAGGCCAAAATCCTCAAAGCCCGGAAGGCCTGCGTCGTGGCCGGCGCGAACGTCGAGGGCATGACCGAACGCCAGATGCACGACCAGTGCATCACGGCCCTGAAGAAAGTCGCCCCGATCGTCGAAGACAACAACCTGATGCTGATCCTCGAACCGTTGAACATCCGCGTCGACCACAAGGGCCAGTGCCTTTACCGCGGCCCCGACGCCGTGCGAATCTGCCGCGAGGTGGACTCGCCGAAGGTGAAAATCAACTGGGACCTGTACCATCAGCAAATCACCGAGGGCGACCTTTGCGGACATCTCCGCGAAGGGTTCGACCAGATCGGCTACATCCAGCTTGCCGACCATCCGGGCAGGCACGAGCCGGGAACGGGCGAAATAAATTACAGCCGCGTGCTCCGCGAAGTGTCGGACCTGGGCTATCACGATTACGTCGGACTGGAGCTTTCGCCCGCAACCACCGAACTGGCCGCTGCCGTGGCCGTGAAAAAAGCCGACATCTGGTAAACGGCCCTACCACCACCTGTAAAGCCGCAACCAGTGGTCGCGGTTTGGCCGTCACAAAATTAAAGAAGGGAGCCCCTGATGATACCAAGATGGCACCAAACAGTCTGCCTGGCAGCCTTGGCAGTGGCCGGTTCTTTGGCCATAGCAGAAGCCGCTTCGGCCGCCGGGCCCAAGGCCGCGTCGAACCTGGTGCTCACCGCACCGATCGATCGCTGGGACCACGCCATCCCGCTGGGTAACGGGCTGACGGGCGGGCTGCTCTGGGGCAACGGGCAGAACCTGAAACTCTCGCTGGACCGGGGTGATCTGTGGGACCTTCGCTTGCCCAAGACGTTCCTCCGCAAAGACTGGACCTGGAAGACCCTGCAAAAGCTGGTCGCCGAAGGCAACAACGACGCGCAAATTGCACTGATCGAAACGCCCCACAGAGAATTCCCCTATCCAACCAAAATACCGGCCGCCCGACTGGAACTGACACTCGGCCAATCGCTGGCGGCCAAGTCGTTTGTGCTCGACTTGCAGACGGCGGTCGGTCGGGTGGACTTGGGCGGCAAGACGGCCGAGGTGTTCTTCAGCGCCACCGAGTCGGTCGCGATGATCCGCATTCCCGGCGACACGCCCAAGTGGCGCATCGTGCCGCCTGCCTCGCTGAAAACGCTAAAATACCCGCCGCCGCAAACCGGCAGTGACGGCACGGTGAGTTGGTCGCTTCAAGAGGCCGCCGAAGGATTGAAGTACGCAGTGGTCGTGGCCGATCGGCGGGTGGGTGATTCCACGCAGATCGCGCTGGCTATCACGTCGACCAACGACGGCCCCGACCCGGTCGGCCTGGGACGAAAACGGGTTGAGGCCGCCTTGAACGCCGGCTACGAAAAGATGCTCAAACCGCACCTGGCGTGGTGGAAGGAGTTCTGGTCGCAATCGAGCGTCGAGTTGCCCGACCCGGCCGTCCAGCAGCACTACGACCTGGTGCAGTACTTCTACGGAGCCGCTTCCCGGCGCGGCGCTCCGCCCATTCCGCTGCAAGGCGTCTGGACGGCCGACGCCGGCGGTTTGCCTCCCTGGCGTGGCGATTATCACCACGACCTGAACACGCAGTTGACCTACTGGGCATACCTTGCGGCCGGTCATTTCGACCAGGGCGCCGCCTTCACCGATTTCATGTGGGACTTGCTGCCCGTGCATCGCAAGTTCGCGCGCGATTTCTACGGCACGCCCGGCACCGCGGTAGTGGGAATCATGACACTCGGCGGCACGCCGATCGGCGGCTGGCGGCAGTACAGTGTCTCGCCGACCAGCGGGGCCTGGGTTGCCCAGTCCTTCTACTTGCACTGGCGATACACGATGGACCGGCAATTCCTCGTCGAACGAGCCTATCCGTACTGTGCCGAGATCGCCACGTGCCTGGAAGGCCTGCTCAGACCGGGTCCCAACGGCAAGCTGAAGCTGCCCCTGTCGTCGTCGCCGGAGATTCACGGCAACAGCCCCAAGGCCTGGCTCACGCCGAATTCCAATTACGATCTTTCGCTGCTCGAATGGCTCTACGGCGCGTTGGTGGAAATGGCCAACGCCAAAGGTGACTCGGCCGCCGCCGCGCGCTGGCAGAAAGTGCTGGATCAACTTGACGATCTGGCGATCGACGACAAGACGGGAGTCCTCCGGCTTTCGCCCGACGAAACGCTCCGCGAGTCGCATCGACACCATTCGCACCTGATGCCCATCCACCCGCTGGGCCTGCTGAGCGTCGAAGGCTCGGACCGCGACCGCCGGATTATCGACGCCTCGCTTGCACAAATCGATCAACTAGGCACGCAATGGTGGACCGGCTACAGCTTCTCCTGGATGTCGTGCATCAACGCCCGGGCAGGCAAGGCCGATCGGGCAATTGAAAACCTGGAAATCTATCTCAAGGCGTTCATCCTCCGCAACGGGTTCCACTGTAACGGCGACTACAAGCGACTGGGCTACTCGAAGTTCACCTACCAGCCGTTCACGATGGAGGGCAACTTCGCCGCCGGGCAGGCCGTGCATGAAATGCTGCTGGGAAGCTGGGGCGGCACGGTCCGAGTGTTTCCCGCCGTGCCGAAAAAATGGCCCGACGTGGCCTTCGACGACCTGCGGGCGGAAGGTGGATTCGCCGTCTCCGCCCGGCGAAAAAACGGCCAAACCACCCACGTCCGCGTCCGGGCCGATCACGGCGGCCTGCTACGCCTTCGCGATCCGCTGCCCGGCAAGCCGATCAAATGGAACCGGGCGGACGTGAAAAAGGTCGGCGCCGACTACCAATGCACACTCCGCCCCGGCGAAGTCTTGGAAGGCTCGTTGGACTGACCGGCTTGCATGTCTTACCAAGCGAGCACATCCACGCTACCCATAATCCGAGCCGCCCTGTCCTCAGGCGGTCCGCAGCCTTATTGCGATTCCCTCGGCCTCTTTGTTGGCTGAATCCTGCGGGGTTCCAGCGTGACGACTCGGTCGCCAAGGGACGATTCGAATCGCCGGAGATCCTCGCAGATCAGATGCAAGTCGGAGTTGAACTGCT
This sequence comes from Pirellulales bacterium, assembly GCA_030607895.1. Taxonomy (GTDB): domain Bacteria; phylum Planctomycetota; class Planctomycetia; order Pirellulales; family Thermoguttaceae; genus JAUWJC01. The sequence goes on along the minus strand of JAUWJC010000097.1, from coordinate 6,984 downwards.
TGGTATGTTCCATGCGGTGTTTCCGCACTTCGGCAACATACGGATCCTTCATGTCTCGTCTCCCACAAAAGCGTCGGGGGTCACAATCTCGGGGCACTCGTAAAGTGTAAAGTGAAAGCCTGACCCCGTCTTTCCTTTGCGTCCTTAGTCACACCAGTCAACGCGGCTATCGGGCCCGAGTCAAGACACGATTACTCACTCGCTTTCGCTGCTCTTGATAGCATGGATGAGACTCCGAATGGAGAGAATAATGGCCAACGCCGTCCCACCAAATAGAAAGGGCCAGCCAAAAAGGAGGTCGACACGAATGTCCCATCTATGAATGACAGCTTGCCGCTCCCAAAACCCGTAAGTCAGCCACACAAGACAAGTGATGAATAAAGGTAGGCAGCGAACCTGCGAGTACCGAGTCTTTGCCATAAGTGCCGCCAGAAACAGAGCGGCAAACACGGCAGAAATGGCCCAAATGTGAAGTGGCCGCCACACAAAAAATTCAACAAAGCTTTCCCACATAGCCGTGCTCGTTACATTGTCTATGTTGGCCCCCGTGGTAACCCGAACAGGCGAATAAGGAGAATAAAGGAGAATAAAGGGGAGAATAAAGGGGTCGGGAGTCTTTGCTCTTTGCACAATGAGGAGAAAAGACTCCCGACCCCATTATTCTTTCCATTATTCTTTTCGTAGGCTCTTTATTCTTCCCCGTCGTAGTCTGGTCATGGGATACCGCCGGGCCGAGAACGGCATGGGGCAATTCGGGAAAGTCAGGATGCGGGGCTGTCGGAGAAACTCCTCATAATGTGATTGGTGAAATCAACAAACTCGTCCAGATGATGATCGATCACATCAAGCATGAGTTTGATATCAAGCTTCTGATATTCATGCACCAATACATTGCGAAACCCTACCATTTTCCCCAGCTTGACGGAAAGTTCACGGGGAATAATTCTGTTATCCGCCAGCAGGCGAAAGCTTTCCTTGCTTTCTTTGGGAAGCCCCAACTTCTTCTTCTTTATGGTGTGGTTGGCAAGATCAATAGCCTGCTCACAGGCCCGTTGCAAATTCAAGGCAATAGCATCCTGTTTCAGATGATTATCCTCGAAAGGAACATCACTCGGCAAAGCGTGGTAGATACGAATCTGCTTTATGCAACGCTCGATGCTTTCTTTTTTGTTCAATACAAGATCATTCATGAATCGTAAACCCTCCCGCTTGCCAGGACCTCTTCCAGAATCTCCGCTCGCTCGGCGTTTAGTTTTTGATAATTCGATAGCGTCAGCATCTCGAACTCATCGGCACCATATTCATCCGCATGAAAGATACGGCGATCCGCCATGATGATTTCTTTTTGGAGAACGGTGGCAACCTGACGCAAATTGATCAAGTCCACGTCTTTCTTCAACAGGGACTCCAACTCCAATCGCAAGTCGCTCATCAGCAAGGAGCCTACCGCCCGGGATTTTTCAGGCGGCAAAAGGACGGCAAGATCAACGTCACTATCCGGCCATGCGTCATCCGTGCCGTAACTGCCGAACAAATAAATCGCCTGAACATCAGGGTAATGTTTAATTACCGCGGCGATCAGCTTGTTATGTGCGATTACTTCCATTTTCGATTTCCGTCTTTCGTGCTTGAAGCTTATTCAGTTTCTTTTTCAGGCTGGTCATTTCCCTTTTGATTTTGCGCAACTCTGTCTGGTTCTTGACGTTCGACAAGCAATCCGCGCCAAGTTCCTCGGCGATGTACTGCTCGAGCTGACTCCTCAAGATTCTCAGGTACGGATTACCCCATACGGCTCCTTCTCGATATTCGAGTTTACCGGCTTGGATACCCTTCACGATGAAGTCCCGGCTCACTCCATATTCCTTCTGGGCCGTCACGTCGCTGAGGGTTTCCCCTTTGCGATTCCATTGACCGTGTTCCGCCATGTCTTATCTCTCCGAGCGAACGTGAGGAATTACTTGAAACATGTGATTTTCCGGAACTTCCGGCGCGACCACCGGTCGCGGCTTTATGGCATTTGCTCAAACGGTACCCAGCAGTGCCAGTGCGACGATGCTCAAGCCGACGGCCGCGGCGACGGCCACCACGAACCCGCGCTGCACGCTTGTCTTTCGGGCGTAAGCGCCGATCATCATGGGTATTACTGTCCAGCCGATTCCTCCGACGGCGAAGAACAGCCCAACCGCCCGGCCGTGCAACGACGGCTCCACGTTACCCAGCAGGACGGCGATGATGGTTGGGAAGACTGGTCCGAAGATCAGCCCGGCCAGGATCACCACGGCCACGGCCATCACCCGCCCGACGGTCCAGACCGCGCCTATCCAAAGGGCGATTGCCGCCAGTGCCAGGCCGAGAATAAAGAGTGCCTCGTTGCCGGGCGGCAGGCAGAAGGCGGTAATGAGTCGGGCAAGCATGAAGGCCAGCCAAAACCCGGACAGCAGGGTCGATGCGAAGCCCTCCGAGACGCCCTTGTCGCCCAGGAAAGTGGTGGCCCAGGCGGCCATCGTCGCTTCCATGGGCGCGTAGAAGAGCATGGCCAGGGCACAGAGCCACATGATGGGATTGTTCAGCAATTCGGCCATGCCGGCTTCGGCCGTTTTGGCGGCCCCTTCTTTCGCCGCGGGCGTCATCGCCCCGTAGTCGACGCCCATGCCCAAAACGGCGATCGCAACGACAACGGCCGCCAGTACCATCATGGCGGGCGAGAGGCTCAATTTCCGCAGCAAGTAGATTATCACCAACGGCGTCAGAAAAGCGCCCAAGCCGAAATAAGTGTTGGCCAGGTTCGTGGCGTAGGCCAACCCATGGCCGGAAAACGCAAAGGGTATCAGTACGTTGAGCACGTTGACCAGTGCCGACCAGGAAGCACTCAGCAGAAGCACCCCCAACAGTGCCGACCAGTAGCCTTGGGCACGTCCCAGTAGGATCAGGCTGCCGGACATAAGGATCGCTCCGCCGACAACCACCGGCTGTGGACCGACCAGGTCGGTGAGGAACCCGACGAACAGGATAACGGGAATCATGGCGAAGCCGAACATGGAGACCATTCCGCCGACTCGGGCTTCGTCGATATCGAGTTTTCTGGCCAAGGCCACCTTAATGCTACCCAGCAGGGCCACACCCATTCCGCCGGCCAGCAGGCCCAGGATCATCATCGGCTGAAGCAGGTCCATTGTCGGTCACCTCCGTTGTTTGAGTACTGTAGAGTGGTTTATTGCAGTTTGGCTGGATTGTATGCTTAGTATCATGGCCGTGCAACAGGGGGTGAATGGGCCATGTTATATTTGCCCGGAAAGGCCGCCTGGGAGATTATGGAGACAGCCACGTAGATTATGCTTCAGCATAACCCGGACGAGCCGGAACCAAACCGCGACCACTGGTCTCGGCTTTACAAGATTGAGGATCGTAGTGGTTATGAGTTCCGGTTCCATCACGCAATCCACCCAGACCCCCGACACTCGCGGAGGGCTTCGCTCGCGGAGTTTCTTGGGCCTGTTGGTGACCCAATTCCTGGGCGCGACCAACGACAACATGTTCCGCTGGTTGGTGGTGCCCATCGGTAAGAACATCGTGGGTCCGGACAATGCGGCCGGGGCGCTGTCGGTAGGGCTAGCCTGCGTCGTGTTGCCATATATCCTGCTGGCGGCCCCGGCGGGATACCTGGCCGACCGGTTCAGCAAGCGTGCCGTGATAGTCGGCTGCAAGGTGGCCGAGATGATAGTCATGGTGCTGGGCGTGCTGACCATCCTGAGCGGCAACGTCTACTTGATGTTCGTTGTGGTGGCCCTGATGGGCACTCAAAGCGCCCTGTTCGGTCCGTCAAAGCTGGGTAGCATCCCCGAGATCGTCCGGCCGGATCGCATCTCGGCCGCCAACGGCCTGATTGGGCTAACCACCGTGGTTGCCATTGTGTTGGGCACCGTGGCGGGCAACATGCTGTACGGGCATCCGCTTTGGGTTGCCGCCGCCGCGCTGTGGAGTGTTGCCGCGGCGGGTTGGTTGGCCAGCTTGCTGATCGGCCGACTTCGCCCGGCCAATCCGGCCCGAAGCTTCCCGATCAATATCGCCGGGCAGACCGTCCGGGACCTCAGAACGCTCGGCTCGAACGTACCCTTGTTGCGGGCCGCCTTGGGGACGGCCTTCTTCTGGTCGCTGGCCGCGCTGGCACAGGTAAACGTCGATCTGTTTGCCATCGCCGAACTGCACGTGCGGCAACAGTCTGTGGGTCCGTTGCTGGCGGCACTGGCGCTTGGGGCGGGCGTGGGAAGCGTGTTGGCAGGCGTCTGGTCGGCCGGAAAGGTCGAACTGGGGATCGTACCACTGGGGGCCGGCTGCATCGCGATAAGCGCCATGTTACTCTCTGCCGTATTCGGACCGGTGGGTGAAGCCGGTTCGGCCGCCTACTACTGGGCCTTCTTCTGGCTGTTTGCGTTGGGGATTGGCGGCGGACTGTTCGACGTGCCCGTCCAGTCGTTCCTTCAGCATCGTAGCCCGGACAAGTCACGGGGTGTGATCCTGGCGGCCAGCAACTTCCTGACATTCTCGGGAATGCTGATTGCGGCGGGCCTGTTTTGGCTATTGAGCGAGAAGCTGGGGCTTTCAGCACGCGAGATATTCCTGCTGGCCGGCATGGCGACCGTGCCGGTGTTCGTCTACATCGTCTGGTTGCTGCCCGGCGCAACGGTCCGTTTCCTTGTCTGGCTGGCCAGCCGGACGATCTATCGCGTTCGGATCGAAGGCCGCCAGAACCTTCCCGAGCGGGGTGGGGCACTGCTGGTGGCCAACCACGTAAGCTGGATCGACGGTGTGTTGCTGCTGCTGGCCTCGTCGCGGCCGCTGCGGATGCTGACCTACGCCGACTACATCCAGGGCTGGTGGGTCCGCTGGCTCGCCCGGGAAATGGGAGCAATTCCCATCGCATCGAGCAGAAAATCGATGGTCCAGGCAATCCGGACCGCTCGCGAGGCTCTTCGGGCGGGTGAGTTGGTGTGCATCTTTCCGGAGGGTAGAATAACGCGAACCGGGCAGATGCAGGCGTTTCGGCCCGGCTTTCTGTCGATACTAAAGGAAACCGCCGCGCCGGTAATACCCGTCTATCTCGATGGGCTTTGGGGGAGTATCTTCAGTTTCAGAGGAGGGAAGTTCTTCTGGAAGTGGCCGCGCCGCTGGCCATACCCCGTCTCGATCCTCTTCGGCCGGCACATCACCCGACCCTCCGATACCCACCAGGTCCGACAGGCCGTACAGCAGTTGGGAGTCAAGGCCATGGAACAACGACAAGAGCGGAAGCCGATCTTGCCGCGGGCTTTTCTGCGTAACTGCCGCCGGAGCATGGGTCGAGCAAAGGTGGCCGACTCGACGGGCGTGGAACTGACCGGCGCCGGTTTGCTCACCCGAACGCTGGTGCTCCGCCGGCTGCTTAGCCGCGAGGTATTGGCTGCCGACGAGCGGCACGTGGGTATCCTCCTGCCGCCGTCGGTCGGGGCCGTCTTGGCCAACACGGCGCTGACGGTCGACGGGCGGATTGCGGTGAACCTCAACTATACCGTCTCGTCCGACGTAATGAACCACTGCATCGGGAAGTGCGGTATCCGCCACGTGCTCACCAGTCGCAAGGTAATGGACCGGCTCGACCTGGAGATCGACGCCGAGTTGGTCTACCTGGAAGATTTCAAAGACAAGGTGACGCCGGCCGACAAGCTGCTGTCGGTCCTGTCGGCCTGGCTGGAGCCGATTGCCATACTCGAGCGCCGGCTGGGACTGACGCGTCTTGGGCAGGACGACGTGCTGACGGTGGTCTTCACCTCCGGCTCGACGGGCGAGCCCAAGGGCGCCATGCTCACCTATCGTAACGTCGGCTCGAACGTCGACGCGGTGGACGAGATCATCCGGCTCACCAAGGATGACGTGCTGATCGGCATCCTGCCGCTGTTTCATTCTTTTGGATACACCACCACGCTTTGGACCGCGCTTGTGCTGGAGCCCAAGGCCGTCTACCACTTCAACCCGCTGGAACCCAGGGCGGTGGGCAAGATGTGTCGGGAGCACGGCGGCACGATTCTGGTTGCCACGCCCACCTTTGCACGCTCCTACATGAGACGCTGCCCGGCCGAGGATTTCGCCACGCTGGACGTAGTGTGCTGCGGAGCGGAGAAGCTCACCAGCGAGTTGGCCGAGGCTTTCGAGCAAAAATTCGGCGTTCGGCCCACCGAAGGCTACGGCACGACGGAACTCTCGCCCGTGGCTGCCGCCAACGTGCCACCCAGCCGCGTTGTCGGTGCGGCCGGGCAGGGACTGAAGGAAGGCACGGTGGGTCGGCCGGTTCCCGGGGTCTTGGCAAAAGGGGGTGATTTGGATTCGGGCGAGGACCTGGGGACCGGGAAGTCGGGTATGTTGCTGATTACCGGACCCAACGTGATGAAAGGCTACATGGGCCAGCCGGAACTTACCGCCAAGGTCATCCGCGATGGCTGGTACATAACCGGCGACATCGCGGTGCTCGACGACGACGGGTTCATCCAAATCACCGGCCGCGAGAGCCGCTTCTCGAAAATCGGTGGCGAAATGGTCCCGCACATCCGCGTCGAAGAAGCAATCGGCAACGTCCTTTCAGCCGATGAGGATGAACTGCCGGCCGTCGTCTCGGCGGTGTCCGACGCCCGCAAGGGCGAACGCCTGGTCGTTCTGCATACCGGACTTCAGAAGCCGCCGGAACAAATCTGCCGCGAACTGGGCGAAGCAGGCCTGCCGCCCATCTGGATCCCCTCGCCCGAGAGCTTCTGCCAGGTCGACGAAATCCCCGTACTGGGTACCGGCAAGCTCGATCTGCGACAACTCAAAGAGTTGGCGCGGGAGAAGTTCCCGCCACGCAAGTAAAGGCCTTCGATTGCCAACAGCAAGACCATACGAACGCCCGGTGGTTGAGCGCAGCGAAACCCCGGGGTTTCGCGGCGCTCAACCACCGGGCGGTTTTGCGTGATTGCG
>JAUWJC010000526.1 GCA_030607895.1 Pirellulales bacterium | reverse complement strand
GAGAGTCCTAATACACGCCCGCCTCTCGGCACGCTTCCCACATTGCCATGATGTTCTCGGGTGGAACCTCGGCCTGGATATTGTGGACCGTGCCGAAGACATATCCGCCGCCGGGCATTAGGGCCCGGACGTTGTGCCGCACGTCTTGGCGAACCTCGTCCGGCGTACCCAACGGCAGAACACTTTGCGTCTGGACGCCGCCGCCCCAGAAGACGATGTCCCGGCCGAAATCCCTCTTCAGCTCCCCCGGCTCCATGCCCGACGCGCTGAGATGCACCGGGTTGAGGATATCGATTCCCATGTCGATGAAGTCGGGAAGATACGGCCGCACGTTGCCGCAGCAGTGGAAGAAGATGTAGCCCGGCTCCTCCGGCGGCCGCCGCTGGGCATGCTTCTCGCGGATGAACCCGATCAGCTCCCGCAGCCGTGGCTCCATGAGCGATTTGAAAGTGTCGAACGAGATCAACTGGCTCTCTTGGGTGCCGTAGTCGTCGGCCTCCGCCACGATGTCGACCAGGTCGCCGATCTCGTCCAACAGCATTGCCCAAAACTGCTTCTTCAACTCCAGCAGCCGGTCGAGTATTGTTTCGGCCGTTTTCGTGTCGGCCAGCAGATCGCAGAGGAAGTTGGACATGCCGCGGATGCGTTGCCCCATCTCGAACATGCCGGCGCAAAAGCCTTTGCAAACGACGATCTTGTCTTGCCGCCGATAGGCCTCGGCCTTTTCGCGAAGCCCTTCGAGCCGGCGCGGATCGGCCGCGTCGGGCCACCGATACGAGGCCAGCGCTTCGGGGTTGACCGACATGCCGTCCAGCGGAAACCCGACCTGCGACCACCAGAACCCGCCGTCCTTCTTGATCTTCTGGGTGAATCCCCACTCGTCGACGTGCTCGTAGCTGTCGCCCTTGTCCACTTTCCGGTCGAATCCCATGTTGTGGCTGCACCAGGGATACAGGCCGCGCGTGTCGACCTCCAGCCGATCCAGAAGCGCGTCGCACGGCGTGACCACCTGCTGCACGACGTCGGCCATCACGACCGGCTCGGGATCGATGTCGAGATACTCGCAGAGCTTTCGGTAGGCGCCGACGTGGATTGAGGAAACCTGCGTTGCACTCAGGTCGATCGGCACCCGGTCCGGCTGCTGGTGGTTCAATGCGGAGAGCACCCGTTCGCGCGAGTTCATCTACGAAGCTTCTCCTTGATTTCCCGAACGAACTCGGGCGTTGTGCCGCAGCAGCCGCCGATGAAACTTGCGCCGGCTTCGACCAGGGCGGGCACGTACTCGGCAAACTGCTCGGGGGTTTGGGCGTAGACGGTCCGGCCATCGACAATCTCCGGCAATCCCGCGTTGGCTTTTATCCAGATGGGCCGATCGGTCGCGGCGTGCAGCCGGCGGCAAATTGCCACGAACCCTTCGATACCCTGCCCGCAGTTGGAACCCAGGCAATCGGCCCCAGCGGCGGTCAATTCTTCGACCGCCTGCTCCGGCGTGGTGCCCATCATCGTGCGGTCCTTGTCGGCGCCCGAGTCGAACGTCATGGAGGCGACCACTGGCAGGCCCGTTTGGCGAGCGGCGGTCACGGCCACGCTGGCTTCGGTTGGATCGGACATCGTCTCGATCACGATAGCATCGGCGCCGCCGTCTGCCATGGCCCGGGCTTGCTCGCCGAAGGCGTCTTGGAGTTCGTCTTCACCTACTTCACCCATCATCAGCATGACGCCGCTTGGTCCCATCGAGGCGAATACCTTCGCCCGACCGCCGGCCGCGCGGCGGGAGATTTCGACCCCTACCCGACTGATTTCGGCGGCCCGATCGGCCAGCCCGTGCCGGGCGAGTATCAGCCGATTTGCACCGAATGTGTTGGTGAGCACGACCTGACTGCCCGCCTCGACGTACGCCCGGGCGACTTCTTCAACCTTATCGGCATTGGAGAGGTTCCAGGCGTCGGGGCAGGCGCCCACTTCCAGTCCCCGCTGCTGGAGTTGCGTTCCCCAAGCCCCGTCGGTCACCACCGGTCCGCCGGCAGTGAGTTGTCGGATCATTTCGTGCATGATCGGGCCCTCGGAGTACGAAGTTATCAGCTATCAGTTGTCAGTTGTCAGTTGTCAGTTATCAGTAAATTGCGAAGCCGCAAGCGACACTGACAACTGACCACTGACAACTGATAACTGATTCACGAGTAGAATTCCCTAACTCGCATGATTCCGTCGAAACCGTCGGCCTTTAGCACGTCTTCCAGGCAGGCCATTGCCGGATGGCCGGGTGCGAGCAACTGGTACTTCCGCCGCACCGACCCGACGACCATGTCCAGCCCCAGCGGCATGGTTTTGGTCAGGAACGCGCTTTCCAGCGAGCTTTTCACGGGCGATCCGTCGGCGCATTTCGGCGGCAGCATCACGGTGAAGTTGCTCAAGCCGACCGAGAAATGAACGCCCGCCAGATCGGGGTCGTTGTGGATCATCTCCACGGCCGCCACCAGCCGTTTCAGATTGCCTTCGGCGTCGGTTCCCACGGGTGCGATTCCCGGATCGAAGATCAGATCGCCGTTGGGGATATTTCGGCCGCCGGCCCGGGCTTGCTCTTGAAGATACCTGGCGGCCTGGTACGTCTGTTCGGCCGTGTGGCAGGGGCCGGACCGCCCGTCCACTACCTGCTCGGAAATCAGCAGGATGGGCCGAAACGGCCGGACGGCGTAAAGGTCGAACATCTCCAACCTAAGCGGCGAGATGGAGTTGAGAATCGGCTTCTTTCCACCGGCGCGGTCCGGGTCGTAGGCCCCGAGACCGGCGCGGGCGATATCCGGGTCGGGTGTGTCGATCGACAGCGGCTTGGCGGTCACGCCCTGGATTTCGCGGACCAACTCGGCCATGAACTCGGGCGGATGCGAGCCGACGTTCACGTCGATGTATCCCGCCCCCTTCTCGTCCTGGAATCTGGCCAACTCGAGCAGCCCGTCTATGTCGCCCGACTCGAACAGCTTATTGGTCGAGGGAACCGAGTCGTTTATCGATTCTCCGATAATTGTGAGGCCTTCGATTGCCATGGGTGTGCTTCCTTTCGTTTAGGCATGACCGCTTACAGGGTCAATACAGAAACGCCCGGGGGTTGTGCCCCCCCCACCCCCCGGGGTTTGGTGCGCGCAACCCCCGGGCGGGGGGCCCCGTCCGGCCCTG
>JAUWJC010000228.1 GCA_030607895.1 Pirellulales bacterium | reverse complement strand
CTACCGGCCCATTCACGCGGCCCACGACGAGCCGTTTTTATTGTACGGTTCTCTGCGGGGGCTGGAGACTGCTTTCGAGGACCTGGCGCTTCGTCCGGAGATTGCCGACGCCGTTTTGGGCCACGTTTTCGACTTCTACCACGAGCATCACCGCCGCATATTCGAGGCCGGCGGCGGCCGAATCGACCTGACCTGGGTGGCCGAAGACCTGGGCGCCCAGACCGGCCCGTTGCTGAGCCTGCCGATGTATCGCCGGTTCCTTATGCCCAACCAGGTGAAGGTGGCCGAGTTGGCCCGATCTTTCGGCGTCCACGTGATGTATCATACCGACGGTGCGGCCAGGGTATTCCTTCCCGACCTGATCGACAAGGTCGGTATCGAAGTGCTCAATCCGATCCAGTGGCGATGCCCGGGCATGGAACGTGAGCAGTTGGTGGCCGACTTCGGCGACAAGCTCATCTTCCACGGGTCGATCGACAATCAGCAGACCCTGGCGTTTGGCTCCGTCGACGACGTGGTTCGGGAGGTGCGCGAGAGCGTGGAGATATACCGCGATGCCCGCTGGATTTGCGCGCCGTGTCACAACATTCAGCCCGTCAGCCCCACTGAGAACATCGTGGCCATGTACGAGACGATACATGAGTTTGGAAATAGGAGTTCGAGCCGTTAGTGTGCCGCTTGCGGCTTCGCACGTTTTTGGTGTCGATGGCAGTGCGCTGCGAAGCCGCAAGCGGCATACCCCTGATCCCTGACCCCCTGCAACTCAATGGACACCCTAGCGTACAAACCCAACCTCGACGCGGTTCTGGAGAGACTGCGAGCGCTGTACGAGCGCCGGGCGGTTGACCGGGTCTTTGCCTGCTTCGATATCCCCAGCGCGGCGATCGGCCGGTTCGCTGAGCAATACTCCGAAGGGTTCTGCGATTACCCTGAGCTGTCGGCCCGAGTGCAATTCTGGGACGACTTGCTGGCCGAGCGTGCCGCGGTCGACGACGACTCGGTGCCGAGCGCTTATCTTAGCGAGTTGGATCAGGGGCTTTACGGCGGCGTACTCGGTGGCGGCGTGCAATTCATGTCCCATCCCGAAAACGGATGGATCTCGTCGATGGTCGCGCCGCTGCTGTCGGACTGGTCGGAGTTCGACGCGCTGGAGTTCGACGAGTCGCACCCCTGGTTCCAACGCTATCTGAAACAAATGAAGCTCTTCGCCGAGGCGTGCCGGGGAAAGTTCGGCATCAGCCATTTCATTCTGATCGACGGGCTGAACTTCTGCTTCGAGTTGGTCGGCGCGACGGAAACGTACATGAGCCTCGACGAGCATCCGGAAATGGTCCGCCGGGCAGTCGAGTTCGCCCTTGATCTAAACCTGAGGATACAACTCGCTTTTTTCGACGGCACGCCCGCCTTGCGCGAAGGAACCTGTAGCAACATGGTCCAGTGGATTCCAGGCCGGGTCGTCTCGGAGAGCGTCGACCCGTTTCACATGACTTCGCTAAAATACTTCGAGGAGTGGGGACGCGACCCGATTGAGCGGTTGATCGACAACTTCGACGGCGGCGTGTTCCATATCCACGGCAACGGTCGGCACCTGCTGGAAACGGTGTGCTCGATAACGAAAGCCAAGGCGATTTTCATGGGCGACGACGTGGGCTTTCCCGCCGCGTTCGACGTGCGGCACGAACTGCGCCGCCGGGCGGGTGACATGCCGCTTGTCGTCCAGGTCGAGTTCGACAAGTTCGTCGACACGTTGAACAGGCACGAGCTTGCCGGCGGGCTACTCTACAAGGTCGCCAAAGCGCCGGACGCCGATTCGGCAAACCGGTGCATGGACAAGGTACGCGAATATCTGGTATGATTGGGCCGCATGTAGGGTGGGCACTGCCCACCGACATACGACATCTCGTGGTGGGCAATGCCCACCCTACAAATACTAGAGGCCGTACATGGAAACCGCCACCGGCCAGTTGAGCCAAACCGCCGTCGAGGTGTTGAGCAAAACCAATTTCTCCACGGTCGACTGGGTGATCGTCATCTGCTACCCGTTGATCTCGGTCGTGCTCGGCATCGTAGCGAGCCGGTTCATCGCCAACATGAAGGACTTCGTCACGGCCGGGCAATCGCTGGGTACCTGCCTGGGGATCGCCACCCTGACTGGCACCGAACTGGGCCTGATCACGGTCATGTATAGTGCTCAGAAGGGGTTCACCGGTGGTTTTGCGGCCTTTCACATTGCGCTGGCGGCGGGTATTACAACCTTCGTTGTTGGCGTGACGGGATTTCTGATCTACCGGCTGCGCGCCATGGGGATCTATACAATCCCCGAGTTCTACAGCCGGCGTTTCGGTATCAAGACGCAGATTCTCGGCGGCGTGATGATGGCTTTCGGCGGCATCCTTAACATGGGATTGTTCCTGAAAGTCGGCTCGATGTTTCTGGTGGGGATTACCGGCATGTCGGACCAGCACCTTCCTCTGCCCGCCGCGTGGGGCCTGCCGGCAATACCCGCCCTGCACGCAATAATGGCCTTCCTGTTACTCTTGGTACTGATCTACACATGCCTGGGTGGCATGATTTCGGTGGTGCTGGCCGACTACGTGCAGTTTATCGTCCTTTCCTTCGGTTTGCTTCTTACGACCGCCTTGGCCGTCTGGGAACTGGGATGGGCCGACATCTTCACGGCCGTCCAACAGATCAAGGGACCGGCCGGGTTCGATCCGACCATCTCGGAAGGCGGTTTTGGCTTCGAATACATTGTTTGGATGGGGTTCCTCGGGCTGATTGGTTGCTCTGTCTGGCCGACTTCAGTTGCCCGGGCGCTGGCCGCCGAAAGTCCGCGGACTGTCAAGAAGCAGTTCATGTGGGCGTCGGTCTCCTACACGATCCGCTTCCTGGTCCCATATTTCTGGGGCATCTGCGCGTTGGTGTTCATCATGGGGCACGACGCGCAACTTAAAGAGTTGTTCTTCCCCGCCGCCGAAGGTGCCAAGGGCGTGGATAACCTCTATGCAATGCCCATCTTTCTCGGCCGGATTCTGCCGCCGGTCCTGATCGGTATCATCTCGGCCGGAATGGTCGCCGCGTTCATGTCTACCCACGACAGCTACCTGCTCTGCTGGAGCACGGTGCTGACGCAAGACGTGGTCGCCCCGCTGTTCGGCAACCGCCTTGGCCCAAAGACCAGAATCTGGCTTACCAGGTTCTTCATCGTCCTGATCGGTGCGTACGTCTTCTATTGGGGGCTGATCTACGAAGGTAGCGAAGATGTCTGGGACTACATGGCGGTGACCGGCGCCATCTACTTCACCGGGGCGTTTGCTCTGCTGGCGGGAGGTCTATACTGGAAGCGGGCCAGTTCGACGGGCGCGGTCCTGGCGCTTCTGGCCGGCTGCTCGGCGGTATTCGGACTGACGCCGGTGCAGAACCTGGTCGGCATACATGCGCCCAGTGCCCGAGTTGGTCTCTTCAGTATCGCGTTTACTCTGCTTGCAATGATCGGCGGTTCTCTCATTTTCCCGGACAAACCAAAACCGGAGAAAGAGGACGCCGCAACTACCGAATCACCCGAAACTACGTGAAAAACCAGTACTCATCACGCTCCGCGTGATGGTGGATCGTCACGCGGAGCGTGACGAGTACGAGACCGAGTCACCCCAAACCGTGTGAGACATGCCATGTCGTTGCCGTTGGAATTCTGGATTGTCTTGTGGAAAATCGTTTTCGTCGGCGTGGTGTGCCTGTTCGGCGGAATGGCCGTTTGGGTCACCATCGGCGGGGTCTTCGACATCAAGCGCCTGTTCGCCCGAATCGCCGCAAGCCACGAGGAAGACAAAAACAAAGCGGAAAGCGGAAAGCTAAATCCCAAATCAGAAATCTGAAATCCTAAATCAGAAATCTAAAACTTCCCGTCACGCGTTTGGAAATGGGTGGGTTTGCCGAGCGTGCTGCCGCCACGCGACTGCCAGTCGGCAATCCAGCGGATGAGTTGATCGGCGCCGACTCTGGGAGCACCCAGCAACTCGTGGCCGAGTTGCCCGTTGTTCAGGAAAGCGTTGGGGGCTTCGGCGCCGGTGAAGCTGACCGGTTTGTCCAACAACCGGCCGAACTGCTCGGCAGTCTTTCGGATGCTTAATGTCTCCGGCCCGCCAAGGTTGATTATCTTCGGCGGCGTGGCCGCGTGCTCCAACGCCCGTAGCGTCATGGCGATAACGTCGCCCTGCCAGATGACGTTGAAGTGGCCCATGGTCACGTCGATCATCTCGCCGGCCATCACCTGCATGGCCAGGTCGACCAGCACGCCGTAGCGCGGCTCGCAAGCGTAGTTGAGCCTTAGAATCGCGACTGGCGTGCCCTGCGTCTGGCTGAAGTAGTTGAACATCCGCTCGCGTCCCAGGCAACTCATGGCGTAGTCACCCAGCGGCTCGACGGCCGAGTCCTCGGTCGATCCACCGGAATCGATCGGCACCATCTTGTAGACGTTGCCGGTCGAGTAGGCCACGATCCGGCTGTTGGGGTACTTCTGGCAGACGGTGCCTGGCAGGAAGACGTTCATCGCCCAGGTCGTGTGTTCCTGGCCCATGCTGCCGAACTTCTTGGCCGCCATGTATACGACGTTTGGCGCATCGGGTAAACTCGCGAGCCCGTCGGGGTCGAGCAGGTCGCGGCAGATCGGCTCGATGTTGTTCGATTCGAGTTGTTCGTTCAGCTCGGGGGTAATGAATTTATCGACGCCGATCACGCGGCGCTTGACGCCGGCCGCGTCGGTAGCGCGGCGGACCATTCGCGCCAGCGTGGGCCCTATCTTACCTCCCACGCCGAGAATCAGGATGTCGCCCTCCAGCCGACCCATCGTGGCGATCACCTCGTCGGTCGGTTCGCTGAGCATTTGTTCGAGTTGTTCGGCGTCGCGGATGGAATCTTCCGGCAGGCACTTCCCGGTCACGGTAGGGGCTCCTTCTGATTTTCTGATTGGCACAACTTCGTCGGTGTTCAGCCGGCGGCCGAGCCATGATTATTCCTCATTCTTGCTTGGAATTGCAAGCGGGCATGCCCCGATCAATCCGCTAAGAGTGGCACGTCCCTGAGCGTAGCGAAGAGCGTGGGGCACCCGGCTCAACACGCCCTTCGCTGCGCTCAGGGACGTGCCACTCTCGCTTAAACTTGTACAGCTTATTTCCGCGCGGGTGGTTAGCAGACGCGAAAAGCCGCCGGGCCGGCCCCGGTGGTGAAGAAAGAGCACTTCTCGGCATTCTCGGGAAACTTACGCCGATATGCGTCGGCCCAGGCGGTCATGATCGCATCGGCCTTCCGGTTCTCGACCAACGCCCACACGCCGCCACCAAACCCGGCGCCAAATGCGGACGCGGCAGGGGCCCCGCTGGACCGGGCACTGGTTGCCAGATAGCTGGTCTCGGGCACCTGGTTGCCCAGGAGTTGCTCGGCCGCCCTCTGCGAGCGGTCGACAAGCCGGCCGAAGGCGGCGACGTCGCCCCGTTGAAGTGCATCACCGGCGGGTGGGAGAATCTCCTCGCTCTCCGTGAGGAAATGCTCCAAACGCGACAGCAGCGAGTCCGGCCGGAACTCGTCGAATCGGGTGGACGAGACGATCTCCCTCATTCGGGCAGCAGCGCCGGGCGAGCTGGCCAGTGCGGCGGCCAGGTGCGGGTCGTCGCGATTCGTCTTGTTGCGCCATAGCTCGACGACGGCCGAAGCCTGACGCGAAGCGGCATTGTACTTATCCTTGGCCGCACCCGTCTTCTCGGCCACAATGCCACTGACGCCGACTGCAAAAGTATGTTCTTTGGGAATAGGAATCGTTCGTCTGAACAGGACGGGGCAATACGAGTACTCGCTGACGCGGTTCGGCTCTGCCATGAGGATTGCCGTGTGGTCTTCGCTGCCGCCGAAAGTACCCACTCCCCGATCGCCTTCCAACGAGCCGAACGTCTGGCCGTTTTCGACCGTGCCGAGGTAACCGGCCAGGTCGGTCGGGCTGTCGATATTCTGCTTGTACTCGGCCCGGTCGGCCAATTGGTTCACGTCGGCCAGTGCGAGGAACACGGCCACCATCATCGCGCTGGAACTGCTCATTCCGGCGGCGGGTGGCAGGTCGCTTGCCAAGGCGATATCGGCTCCCCGGCTCGCTCCGGGAAAATTCCTGGCAATGCGCCGCGCGACCGTCATCGGATAGTTCGACCAGTGCCCGACTTCTGGCGAGAGTTCCGGATCCAACCAGAAGCTGGTCACTTCGCCCAACACGGCATCGATGATTGTTACGCGACTGTCGTCACGCCCGGCAGCGACCAGGCAGAATCCACGTTCGGCGGCAACCACCATGCTCCGCCCGCCCGCATAGTCGGTGTGTTTGCCCAACACCTCGATCCGTCCCGGCACGAAAAACGCGTGAAGCGCGGCGTTTCCATTACCAGTGCCGCTTGCCCGCAGCGCCTTTGTGGCCTCGGCAAACAACCCGCCCTTCTTTCGGCAAGCGTCGGGTCCCAGGCCGGACTGCGCCAGGCAATCGGCAAGCTCGTTCTGGTCGGTCAGATTGCCCCGGTAGCCGAGTTCCATTATGTAACCAAATCCACGGAAGTTGTTGTAAATGAGTCAAGTCTTGTCGGGGTTGAAAGTTGAGAGTTGAAAGTTGAGAGTTGCGAAGCCGCAAGCGGCCACTACCCACTACCCACTACCCACTATCCACTCTCCACTATCCACTATCCACTATCCACTATCGGGCAAGTGTCAATCCATCAAGGTCACTTTTGTGTCGTAACAATGACAAGTGTCAATACATCAAGGTCACTCTTTGAATCGTTTTCTTGGAAGAGTGTATGCCACTTCGTTCAGGAGTGGTTGATCGGTCGGTTCG
>JAUWJC010000556.1 GCA_030607895.1 Pirellulales bacterium | reverse complement strand
GCTCCAGCGCAAACGCGCCGGGCAAGCCCGGCGGCTGCACGGTAGATCAGTTAGACTTAGCGTTGCAGGGCTTGCCCAACCTGCTTACCGGGGTTAAATGCAACTCGGAGGTGCGCAAGATGAATATCGAGATCGAGCGAGAGGACTATTGTCGCTGGTTTGCCTAGATTCCCGAACTGCCCGGCGTAATGACCTACGGGCAAAACCGCGATGAAGCAGTTGCAAAGGTGAAAGCGCTCGCTTTGCGCGTGCTGGCCGATCGACTGGAACAGGGCGAGACGATTCCAGAACTGCGCGAGGTTTTCGCGGTGCCCGTATGAGCCAATGGCCTTCAACCAAAGCCCGCCGCGTGCTGGCCGGCTTGTTACGGATTGGCTTGCCCGAAACCTGACAAACTTCTTGCCAAACGACAAAGAGCCACGGATGGAGCACGGATCAAACACGGATAATCCGGTTGCCTTGGTTCTGGAATCAACCGAATAGCCTGGAAAGGCAATCCTCGGGGAGTTGTTGACCTACCACGAAGGACACGAAGACCACGAAGACCACGAAGAGAGAGGCAGGAGATGATCTTCGTGTGCTTCGTGGTTATCTGAAAACCATCTGTAACCATCAGATTTTCAGCCGGTTGTGTTGACCTCCAAAATCAAGCCATTGACATGACAAGGGCGATATTTTCGCCATCCGTGTTTGATCCGTGTTCCATCCGTGGCCGTTCATTGGTTGCGGCCAAAGGCTGCGCCAAGCATTACGGAGACGAAGTGCTTACTTCCGTTGGGGAAGAATGCTTGATGCAGTCGCTGCAATTGCACCAACTAGCACGAGCAATGTATGCACAAGACCGACAATGATTTGTTCCACGCAGGACGGCTGCTGCCAGATCGCAAATGTCAATGCACCCACGGTGAGAATTGCAGCAGCCGTGAGACAGTACAGCGTCCTTCTCTTGGTCGGCTCTCGCAGTGCTTGCCTCTTGGTTTCTCCCTCTTGTTGAGCGATCCTCTCTTGCGTCCTCCGCTCTTCGGACGCTTTGTGCTTCTCGACCTCCATATTAGCGTGTATCTTCATTCTTTCTGTTTCACGGTCGTTATTCTCCATCATCTGCCTCCAGTTGTGTAATGCTTGGTTATTGGTGGGCAATGCCCACCCTACAAGTGTTTTGGGGTACTTTTCAACGAGCTGCTAGCCCAATTCGGCCAGGACATACGGTCCCTTTGGAATCACGGCGATCGTTGCACCGGGGCCGTGCTGGGCTAGGGCGTCGGCCACGGCCGCTTCGACAGTTGGGGCGGATTCGACGAACAGGCGATCGAGCACGTCCGGCGGCAGGCCGGCGGTGACTACCTTTACCTTGGCGTGGCGACGGACTTTGGCCAGCTCTTCGAGTTGCCACTGGTCCATCACGAAATAGTCGCTGCCGGTGATCCGGTCCATGAAGCCGTCGAGCGTGGGGTTCTCGTCGAAGAGCCGCTGGAACTCGGTGCTGCCGATCCCTTCGGCCATGCCGGCCGCCAGGATGATCGTGCCGCCCGGCTTGACGATCGGAAGCGCGGTCACCATGCCCTTGACCGACTGGTAGAAAGTCGTGTCCAACGGGTAGCCGGCCGAGGTGGTCACTACTATGTCGACCGGCTCGGGCACGGTGTCGGTAACGATGCGTCGGACGAACTGGACCCCTTCACGGTGGGCCTCTTCCATATCGCCGGCCACAACCGCCAGCAGCCGCCGCTGGGCATCGATAACCGTATTGACGATAAAGTCGCAGCCGGCGCGACGGGCGATCCAGGTATTTTCCTCGTGAACCGGGTTGCCCGCGAGGCAGCCGTTCCGGGCGTTTGGGTGTTCGAGGAAAGCGGGCCCGTGCCAGGCCTTGACCGTCTCTAGCCCGGCGAGGCCGGGGCAGATCAACTTTCGGCCGCCGGAAAAACCGGCCATGAAATGCGGCGCGATCAGCCCGGTCGTGATTTTCAACTCGGACCGGCAGTAGCGTGAATCGATCCAGATGGGCCCGCCGCGGGGGCTCTCGCCCAGGCAGGTATGCTCCTGGCGAACCGTCCCGTGATGGTTCTCGATCCGGTAGTTTTCAAAAACATCCCGGCCGACCATCTCGGCCAACTCGTTGCCTTCGTTCGGCCGGTGCATGCCCGTGGCCACCAGGATCAGAATATCCTGCCGGGCAATACCGCTTTGTTGGAGCGTGTCCAGGATCGGCGGCAAGATGGTTGGATTCGGGACCGGCCGCGTCACGTCGCTTATCACCACGCAGGCGTTTTTGCATCGCCGGGCGAGTTCTGCAAGCGGTTCCGCGGCGGTGGGCTCGGCCAGGCACTTGTACACGGCCGCTTCGGCGTCGGCCAGCGGCTCGGCCGCACCGTAGCCGAGACACTTGACCACGCGCGCATCGGGCAACTCGACATCCAGTCCGGTGCGACCGTATTCCAGATGGACACGCATGAAAAAGGCTCTTGGCGTCACACCGTGCGAAGCCGCAAGCGGCTTGATGGTTTGGTTGCTACTTCTCGTCCGCGGTGGCGGCCGACTCGCCCTCGCCCTCCTCGTCTTCTTGCTTCTTCTTTTTCTTCTTCTTCATCGCCAGCTTGTACACCCGCACCTTGTCTAGCCCAAATGGGCTATCTCCTTCCGCCCATCGGTCGGATGCCTTTAGGCGTTCGATCCGTTCGGCGCGGGTCAACACGCTGCGGCTGCGAACCAGCCCTTGGCGCATCTTGAGGCTTTTGTCCATTGTCATGATCGTCTGTCTCCTGGCGTGTGTATTGTGCGACGGCCGATCAAGCGGCCAGCCCGCCGTCGGCCGAGTATAGGATTATTAGTCGGAGCCGGGCCGTGTCGGCCCGGTTTTTGTGTTGCCGCGGACCAAAACTCCGGGCCGACACGGCCCG
>JAUWJC010000323.1 GCA_030607895.1 Pirellulales bacterium | reverse complement strand
TTGATCAATATCGTGGGCGGACTGTTCATCGGCATTGTCGATGCCGGCTGGAGCTTAGTCGAGGCGGCATCGATCTTCACCAAGCTGACGATCGGGGACGGGCTGGTCAGCCAGATTCCGGCGTTTCTGATATCGCTGGCCGCCGGGTTGTTGGTGACGCGGAGCCGCCGCGAAGTCAACCTGCCGGCCGAGTTCCTCAAGCAACTCTTCTCCCGTCCGCAGGCCTTGGCCGTAGCGGGCGGATTCGTGGGCATGTTGATCTTCACCAGCCTGCCGAGAATCCCCCTGCTGATGATCGGTTGCGGTTGCATCGGTCTGGCCGTGACGCTCACGCGACGCAGCACCCAAGCCCGGAACGCCGCCGAATCCAAACGGCGGGCCGAAGCGGCAAAGCCGGCCGACCAACGCGTCGAGGATTACCTGGCCATCGACCCGATGGAAATCGACATCGGCGGGGGCCTGATCAAACTGGCCGATCCGCGGCGGGGCGGCGATCTGTTGGAGCGGATACACGCCGTGCGTCAGAACGTGGCCGCGGAAATCGGGATCATCCTACCAAAGGTCCGTATCCGCGACAGCTTCCAGTTGGACCAGAACCAGTACTGCATCAAGATAGCCGGCATGTCCGTGGCCAACGCAGCGATCTATCCGGAAATGTTTCTGGCGATGGATTCCGGCATGGCCACGGGTAAGGTTCCCGGCACGGCCACGGAGGATCCCGCCTTCGGCACGCCGGCGCTGTGGATCGAGCCGGGCGTGCGCGACCAGGCGGAATTGTACGGGTACACGGTGGTCGAGCCGGGAAGCGTGCTGGCAACCCACCTGACCGAGACGGTTCGGCAGTATGCCGACGAGCTTCTTACCCGCGACGCCGCCAAGCACCTCATCGACGAACTACGGCAGACCTCGCCGGCGGTGGTCGAGGAATTGATACCCGGCGTAATGAAGCTGGCCGAGGTGCAGCAAATCCTGCAAATGCTGTTGCGCGAGCAGGTGCCGATCCGACAGTTGGGCGCCATCCTGGAGACGCTGGGAGATTACGGCCCGCGAACCAAGGACCCCATCCTGTTGGCCGAATACGTCCGCAACCGGCTGGCCCGAGTTATCTCGACGAAGTACCGCGACCAGGACAACCGGCTGTTCGTGGTAACGCTCGACCCGGCGTTGGAGGACCGGATTCGGGCGGGCTTCGAGCACAACGAGCGTGGGATGTTCATCCGCATGTCGCCGCAGGCAATCGAGGCAACCTGTCGTTTGATTGCGGCGGAGGTCGAGAAGCTCGCCATTGCGAACCATCCACTGCTGCTGCTAGTGAACCCGCAAATCCGGCCGGCCTTGAAACAAATGATCGCCCCACACTTACCCAGACTAGTCGTGCTTAGCTACAACGAAATTACCCGAGACACAAAAATCGAATCGGCCGCCATGATTTCCGACGTCACATAGGAAGGAAAAAAGGGAAGGAAAAAAGGGAAGGGAAAAGGGGGAAGAGGAAAAAGGGGAAGGGGGAAATGTGTAGGGTGGGCACTGCCCACCAATCATCGAGAATCGAGAGAATCCGGTGGGCGGTGCCCACCAATCATCGAGAGAATCCGGTGGGCGGTGCCCACCCTACTTTTTTGGAAACAACCATGGAAGTAAAAACATATCGTGCGGCAAACATGTATGAAGCGTTGACGCTTGTGCGTCGAGAGCTGGGGCCCGACGCGGCCGTGCTGCACACGCGGGAGGTTCGCACGAGCCGGTTGTTTGGTTGTTTGCCGGGCAAGCGGCAGATCGAGGTGACTGCGTCGGCGGGTGTGAATGTGCCCAATCGATTGCCCCCCGCGAGGCAATCCGACCGCGCCTCCGCGGCCCCGACAATTGCTTCAACACACGCCACCGACCCCGGCAGGCACAAGCCGATCAAGCCGGTCCGGCCGGTGCCCGGGCAGCCGGAGCTTTCCGGACGCTTGCAGGGGCAACTGGCCGACTTGCGAGGCATGGTGGAAAAGTTGTGCCGGCAGTCGAGGCGCAGCGAACACAACGACCTGCCCGAATCCCTGTTTCGCGTGTTTACCGACCTGATCGATGTCGACGTGAACGAGGACTTGGCGCGGGCGTTGATCGAGCGGGTCCGCGGCGAAGCCCCCGATGCCGAGTTGGCCGATCCCGTTCTGATCGACGCCCGGATCGCCCGGATGATCGAGTCGGACATCTCCGTCACCGGTCCGATTGCCGTCACTCCCGGCTGCCGGCGCCTGGTGGCGCTGGTCGGTCCGACGGGCGTGGGCAAAACCACCACCATTGCCAAGCTGGCGGCCAACTACCACTTGAAGGAGAAGCGGCACGTCGGGCTGATTACGGTCGATACGTATCGGATCGCGGCGGTGGAGCAATTGCGAACCTACGCCGACATAATCGACTTGCCCATGCAGGTGGTCTCCACGCCACGCGAGATGCACGAGGCGGTCGGGCGGTTCGCTGGGCTGGACCTCATTCTGATGGATACCGCCGGCCGCAGCCCGCGCGATGAAATCAAAATACAGGAACTCAAAGCCTTCCTGACCGAGGCCTCCGCCGATGAAGTTCACCTGGTGCTCAGCAGCGTGGCCGGCGCCCGCGCCATGGAGCAAACGGCCGACCGCTTCGCCACCGTCGGTACAACCGCGTTGATACTTACCAAGCTCGACGAGGCGATCAGCTTCGGAAACCTGCTGCCCATGCTGCGCCAGAACAGACTGCCTTTGAGTTACCTGACCAACGGGCAGAACGTGCCGGACGACATCGAGACGGCCGACGCCGCTCGCCTGACACGACTCGTCTTGGATAAAGCTGAAAGCTGAAAGCTGAAATCCCAAATCAGAAATCCCAAATCAGAAATCAGAAATCAGAAATCAGAAATCCCAAATCCCATGCACGACCAGGCAAACGATCTGAGGCAACTTGTCCGGCAAGACGGCCGGCTTACGCCAGTCCACGGGATCGGGCGGCCGAAACTGGTGGCCGTGGCCGGTGGAAAGGGGGGCGTCGGTACGACTACCGTGGCGATTAACCTGGCTGTTGCCCTGGCCCGGCAGAAATATCGCACGTTGTTGGTCGATGGCGACCCGGACGGCGGCGACGTGGCCATGCTCTGCCGCCTGAAAGAACGATACACACTGGCCGACGTGCTCTCGGCCAGGAAAACCGTCCTCGAAGCGTTTCAGGCTGGCCCGGGCGGAATCAGTGTGCTGCCGAGCGTTTGGGCCGCCGAGAGCATTTCCGATTGCTGGGCATCGGCCGCCGCGCGACTTATCGGACCGCTGGAAAACCTGGGATCGCATTTCGACTGCGTGGTGCTCGACGTGGGAGACTGTCTGAACCGAATGGTGCGGCAGTTCTGGCAGGCAGCCGACATGGTCCTTTTGGTGACCGGCGCGGAGTTGACCTCGGTGATGGACGCCTATGGGTCGATCAAGGTCCTGGCAGCGCTCGATAAGTCCATCCGGATTCACTCGTTGGTCAACATGGCCCCAACCCGGGCGGTGGCAGACGACACGCACGACCGGCTCGCCCGAGCCTGCCGACGTTTCCTCGCGGTCGACATTGCCAGTGCCGGATACCTGCCCGCCGATCCGGACGTGAAGTATTGCGGAGAGAAGAGAGAACCCTTTGTGACAGTCGTGCCCAAGAACCATTCGACGTGTCTGCTTCGGCGTTTGGCCCGAAGCGTGGCAACGACAAAGCGGAAGGATGAAGGCGGCCGCTTGCGGCTTCGCACGGCACAGCGGACCATCCCCAACGCAGCCTGAGACCACACCCAAACCCATAACAGCTTAACAGGAGATTACCAAACCGGAAAATACGGAAAAACCGATTCAACCCGCAGCCCCGAACAGACGATTATTATGAACAGTGTGGGTAGGCGACGCGATGTTAAGCTGCGCCGACTAAGTCAAGTTTAAGGGCCGTTAGGGAACAGGCTCGTGGCTCGCATCTATGCCGGCATATTGGGTCCCTTGGCACTGTTGACGTGCCTGACTCGGAGCATGTTGCATGGCGGGGGCGTCGAGTCGGCCCTGTTGGCCGCGTGGTTCAGTTTGCTGGTGTTCGCGGCGGTTGGCTACGTCGTCGGCCGGCTGGCCGAGTGGATTGTGGACGAATCGGTGGGTGCCGCCGTTACTGAAGAGTTGAGAGTCAAGGGTTGAGAGTCGAGGGTTGAGAGTTGAGAGTCAAGGGTCGAGGGTTAGGAGTCCTGAGTTGAGTGCCTTAAACTCTAAACTCTAAACTCTAAACTCTCAACTTTCAACTTTCAACTCAACTGAGAAGGATCTCGAATAAGCGGTGCATGGAGCATCTTCACGGAGGAATGCATGGCAACCACTTTCGCGTCGGAAGACGTGGAGCAACTTTGGATTGTATTCAAGCGAGACATGTCCAACCGCGAGCTGCGCAACCGGCTCGTGGAAATGTACTTGCCGCTGGTAAAATACAACGGCGAGCGGATTTGGGCCCGGCTGCCCGAAGGGGTCGAGTTGGACGACCTGATTTCGGCCGGCGTGTTCGGCCTGATGGACGCTATTGACGCCTTCGACCTTTTGCGGGGCGTCAAGTTTGAAACGTATTGCGTTCCGCGAATCCGCGGTGCCATGCTCGATGAATTGCGAACCATGGACTGGGTCCCCCGACTGGTCCGCTCGAAAGCCAGCAAGCTCAACGAAGCGATAAGGACCGTCGAAGCCCGATTCGGACGCCAACCAACCGAGACGGAACTGGCCGAAGAACTGGGCATCTCGGTCAAAGAGTTGGAAAAGATGATACTCGACGCCAATGCCGTCAATCTCATTAGCCTTAACAAAAAATGGTACGAGACCGACAGCTACAAAGACGTCCGCGAAATCGACATCCTTGAAGACAAGAAGGGAGAAGACCCCACCAAACGCATCCAGAAAAACGACCTGATGCGACTGGTTACCAAGGGGCTTAATCGCAACGAGCGGCTGATCATCATCCTCTACTACTACGAAGAGTTGACCATGAAGGAGATCGGCGCCACGCTCGATCTTTCCGAGAGCCGTGTCAGCCAGATGCACAGCTCGATCGTCCAGCGGCTGCAAAGCCAACTGAACCGCCGCCGCCCCGAATTCGGAAGCTAGCCACCAGCAGTGGATAGTGGGTAGTGGATAGTGGGTAGTGGATAGTGGATAGTGGATAGTGGGTAGTGGATAGTGGATAGTGGATAGTGGATAGTGGATAGTGGATACTGGATAGTGGATACTGAATAGAGCGTAGTGCGTAGTGGTTCACGCCAACCAGATCAGACCACCTACACCCCGC
>JAUWJC010000477.1 GCA_030607895.1 Pirellulales bacterium | reverse complement strand
CGGCCTTTTCGGCCACCGGGATCAAGCGGCGGACGGCCTCCCGGGCGCGGCGGTCGCAACCGTCGTGGGGCACGGGCGGCTCGTCTTCCCGCCACGGGCCGGATACCGCGCCGGGCCCGACCCACAGATTCTTCGGGCCCAGAAGCTCGGCCGCCCGGAGCATCTGCACGGCCAGAGCGAAGCCCTCCTTGCGCCGTTGCGGGTCCGGGGGCGTGAGCGAGTAGGGCCAGAAGAGGAACGAACAAACGCCGCTGATCTGGATACCGATCTTTCGGGCCGTCTCGCCGATGGCGCGGATTTGTGCGTCTCCGGCCTCCGGCGACAAGTCGCCTTCGAGTGCGTAGTTTACCTCGACGCCCTCGAAACCGGCGTCCTTGGCGAGCTTGAAGCACTCGGTAAGCGTCATTTTCTTCGGGTAGGGAAGTGCCCAGAGGTTGATCGACTTCTTCATGTCGTAGCGTTTGCCGGACGGATTCGGGTCCGTCTTGGTCTTGGCGGATGCCTCGGCCGCCAAACCTTGTGCCGCCACGAATGTGCCGCCAAACGCCGCCGTATAGGCCAGAAGCTCGCGACGGCTGAGTCTGCCGGTCGGGCAGTCGGCGGATTGCGATTGGCCATGCTCTTGACTGCTCACGGCAATATCTCCTTTGCCTGGGAAATGATGAGATCTCTCCCAAAGGGAGAGGGAAGTCGCTGCCAGCCACTTTCTGCAACAGGGGCTATTTTAGATGCCGACTATCCGCTCCGTCAATAGTCTCAGTTGTATAGTGGTTTGTACAGTTACGTTTAGCCGCCGCGTCCACGCGGCGGTGCCTGCCCCGGCGTGGCCGCCGGGGCTAAACAATTTGGTTGCGGCCGCAGGTCGCGTCAGGATTCCGATTGGTCGCTTTGCGGGCCCTCGTCGGGCGCTTGCTCAAGAGCGCTGAAGTCGGGTGTGCCGTCGGCTTTCAGGCCGAGATCGTCGAGAGAGACACTTTCGCCGGAACCTGCCACGAGTGCCTTGGCGATTGTCTTTTCGCGGAATCGCTTGTCGCCACGGCTGTAAAGCCAAAGGACAAGCCAAATGCCCAGAAGCACCAGCACGAACAGCCCGCCGGCAATCGCGCTGGCCACGGTATTTTCGGCCGGCTTTTCCTGCGGGTACCAGAACGGCTCGCGGCCGATCAGAAGCGGGGCCAATTGACGCTGGATTTTATGATCCCGTTCGGCCTCGGGCAGTTCCTCGCCGCGCTGCGCGCTATATCCCCAGGTCTTGAAGAAGAAACCGGCCACCCGAACGTACTCGCCAAACCGCGAATCGTCGCCGGTGGGCATCCCCTTGGGAAGCTCCCGAACGCAGAAAATGATTGGGTTGTCCTGCGAGTCGTCGGGGTAGACGGCCATTTCGTAGTAGTGATCGATTCCGAACCGGGCGATGATTTCCGGGTTGTCCACGCGGATCCGCAACACCCGACGTGCCGTGCCGGAGAGTTCGAACAGCCGTCCACGCGGCTTGGCAGGCCGGTTGAACAACGGCACCACCGAGAAACCCTTGCCGTCTTTCCGCTTGTAGCCCTTGCCTGCCTGACGCAGTATTTTTTGCGATTCGCGGTGCAATTGACCCGGCTTGGCGCGGCCGGCGGCCGACAGCATCTGGTAGAAGGCTTCTCGCTCCTCGGCCGAGATGTGGCGGCGGTCGGCAAGGTCGTCCAACAACCCCACATCCATGCCCAGTTCCCCCAAGGGAGTCGCCGGATGCCAGCCGATCCGAAGGGCGGCGAAGATCGGCTCTCGGCCCTCGGCATCTTCACCGGCCAGCTTGAGGAACATCCCCCATGCACTGGCCGAAAAAGGGACCAGGTTTAATTTGCCGGAACGGCCCGGAGGGTGCTTCGCACAAATTAAACCTGGTCCCTTTTTCGGCACCCCCTTGGGGATCGTCCGAGAAAACACCACGGCCGCTGATTGGCCGTCTTCCAGAATGAACTCCGAGCGGTAGTACTGCTTCAACTCGAACCGATCGGCCATTTCCCCGGTCAATTGGAGGACCTCGACCGCGCCGACACGGCCTTCGAGCCAAAAGAACTCACCCCGGTTGGCATCGGGGTTCTTGACCAAATCGGCCAGCTTGAAGTTACGCCGGGCCCAGCGCTCCACGTCGATCGGCCGGAAGTTGCGCAGCCGAAAGAGCACCTTCAGGAGCAACTCGTTCTCGTCCTTGCGTATCGGCCTGCCGTCGATCAATGAGCTGAACTGATCCCGGTCGATGCCGTACATCCGCAACAGGTCGCGCGGGCCGGCAATCTTCGAGAAAGCCCCTTCTCCCTCTGGGAGAAGGTTGGGATGAGGGCTTGTTGCTCGGGAAACATCCTCACCCCGACCCTCTCCCAGAGGGAGAGGGAGTGCGGCAATTATCACCAGGCACGCCATCAGCTTCATGCGTGGGTCTCGTGCCTCGACCCACCCTACATGCTTCTTCCGCGATTCATTCTTCATCTTCATCGTTATCTTCATCTTCCCTTGCCAAGGCGTCGAGGTCGGTTGGGACCTCCGGGCCGACCGGTTTTTCACCGCGGGTCCGTAAATAGATGTACGCGGTGACCAGCACGCTGAAGACCAATGCCACGCCAACCACCAGGATCACCGACCCGGCGCCCCGGGGCGACTGCTTGACAATCACCGGCCGTTTACGCCACTCGATGGTTCGGGCCAAGAGCGTTGGGGCAATCTCTATCGTTCTGACGGCCTTGTACGGCCAACGCTTGAAATAGAATCCGACTATCTCCGCCTCTTCGTCCAGGCTCATGCCGATCGGAAAGCCCTCGGGAAGGTAGAGGCAGTAAGCCACGATCGGGGCGTTGCGATTGTCGTCCGGCTGGACCCAAACCTGGTAGTAGCCCGGTACGCCGTACTCGTTCGGCGGAGCGGTAAGCCGGAAGGCGCGACGGACCGTGCCGCCGACAGTTACCAACTCTCCCCGGTACTCGTTGGATTGCTCGAGCAGTTGCGCCCGCGTTACCCGGCCGGCCGATGCCTTGCGAAACGCCGCATTGTCGTTGTTGTTAAGGATTGCAAACAAATGAAACCAGGCGTCCTTTTCCTCCGGGCAGAAGGTAGTATCGTCGCGAATCGACTCCAGGTACGTCGGCTTGACGCCCCGAAAGTACCGGCCCGAGGCAGCGCTGCCACGCAACTCGGGTGAGAAGAGCGTGCCGGCGTCGTTTTTAGGGGTCTTGGGCCGAGGGGGCGTATCGGCCCGCGGAACGTCGTCCAGTGCCGCGATCCACCGCCAGTTCTCCGCTTGCGTGCCTCGATCATCAAAACGACGGCCAACCCCAGCGACATCACCAGCAAGAGCAGACGCCACTGCTCGCGACGCGACAGGTAGTTCCGCGGGTTCGGTCTGTTTCGGAAGCTGATCACGGTAGTGAATAGTGGATAGTGGATAGTGGTCAGATATCGCCGTTCGGGCCGCTTGCGAAGCCGCAAGCGGCTGGTTCCGGTCCCCTACAACATAGCTCGGAGCAATGGAGGGCCAGTATTCCCGCGCCGAAAAAGGGACCAGGTTTAATTTGTGCGAAGCACCCTCCGGGCCGTTCCGGCAAATTAAACCTGGTCCCTTTTTCGGCCCCCCCCCAAGGCAGTTGGTTGCGTGACACCCACTCCACCGATCTGTCGAATCGCCGCCCTCAGTGCTGGCGGCCGGGCTAATAGAGGAGAATGCAATGTATCG
>JAUWJC010000147.1 GCA_030607895.1 Pirellulales bacterium | reverse complement strand
TCTTGGCAGTGTCCGACCCGATGAATCGGGCCACTACGAACGATTCATGCGTCTGCTCTACTGATAACTGACAACTGATAACTTAGAACCTATCCGAAAACCTCAATTCTTGACCGCGTTGAGTATACCCCCCCCCAGCAGATAAGTGGTGTCAGACCCCTGCGTTGTTCTTGTAGAGCGAGAAAACAGTCATCCGGGAACCAAGATGGTGGATCGGTCTATGTCCAGCAAAGATTGTCCGAGCCGGGAACGGCTTTGTGCATACCTCGTGGGCAGGCTTTCCGACGAGGACTCGGAACAGATTGCCAACCACGTTGATACTTGTCCGGTCTGCCAAGCGACCATGGCAACACTCGACGATGCCGACGATACGCTGGCTGCCCGGCTTCGGTCGCCCGCGGAACAAGATGCGTATGCAAACGAACCGCAACGTGCGGAATTCCTGGCTCGTGCAAAGGCTATCGTCGGCGGAGTTACCCCCGCCGGGGTCGGTTTGGCTTCCGAGCCACCCGGCGAGTCGACTGTCCTCGGCATACTGGGTGAATACCAACTCATCGAGGAGCTTGGCCAAGGCGGCATGGGGACCGTCTACAAGGCGCGGCAGACCAAGCTCAAGCGGAGCGTCGCGCTGAAGGTGCTTCCCAAGGAGCGAATGCAGGACCAACGGGCGGTGGCCCGGTTCGAGCGGGAGATGGAAGCTGTCGGCGCGGTGGATCACCCGAATATCGTCCGGGCCATGGACGCCCGGGAGATCGACGGGATCCACTTCCTGGTGATGGAGCACGTCGAGGGGCTGGACCTAAGCGAACTCCTCAAGCAGAGCGGCCCGCTGGGGATTGCCGACGCCTGCGAACTAATCCGCCAGGCCGCCTTGGGACTCCAATGTGTCCATGAAAACGGCCTGGTCCACCGCGATATCAAACCCTCGAACCTGATGCTCACCGGCAACGGTCAGGTCAAGATCCTCGACCTCGGCCTGGCGCTGCTCGGAACCGATCAACCTGCCGGCGAAGAGATGACCGGCACGGGCATCGCCATGGGTACGTCCGACTACATGGCGCCCGAGCAGGCCGCCGACAGCCACAAGGTCGACATCCGGGCCGACATCTACGCGCTGGGCTGCACGCTCTACAGGCTGCTGACCGGCCACGCCCCGTTTCACGGGCCGGAGTACAAGAACAACCTCGAAAAAATGATGGGCCACATGCGGGACCCCGTCCCGCCCATCCGACAACTCCGCCCGGATGTACCCGAAGACCTGGCCGCCCTGATCGACCGAATGTTGGCCAAAAACCCGGAAGAACGCTTTTCCACGCCGGCCGAAATCGTCACGGCAATCGAACCATTTTCAACCGACAGCGATCTGCCGGCCCTGGCAAAACAAGCCCGCGACATGGTCGATGTGCGGCTCAAACCGCAACCATCGCTTGGCACCACCGAAGACTTCCACTCCTCCGCCCTGGCCGGCACGCAGCCCTCAGCCCCCGGCTCCGCCGGGGGACGGGCTGCCGTGCGCGCAGCGGCGGACATCATCTCCCACCCATCCCCCGGCAAAGCCGGGGGCTCCGGGCGTGCGATTGTCACCCACGTGTTGAAACGCGTCATCGCCCGCCGCAAGCCGCTCACCATCGCCATCGGCACAATGCTCTTGGCCGCCGGCCTCGTGGCTGCCCTGTCCATCATCATCAGCATCCGCCACCCCGACGGCCGCGAGACGATCGTCAAAGTGCCGGAAGGCAGCCGCGTCAAGATCGAACCGGGCCAGGTGGACGTCGAGTTGCCGGAAGTCAAAGCGGAAAGCGGAAAGCGGAAAGCGGAGGGAAAAAAAGAGCCGCTGGCCTTCAAGCCCATCAAAATCGGCCCGCCGGTGAAGGTTGAGCCGGTCAAGATTGAGATCAAACCGGACCCGCTGCCGGAGATCAAGCCGGGCGAGCCGATGAGCAATCTGGCGCTGGTGGCTAATCCGGCGAAGCTGCCGGGTGTGCGCTCGTGGACCCTGGCAACGGTAGGGCACGACGGCCCGGTTTCCGCCATGGCTTACACTGCCGACGGGCGTGTATTGGCCACGGGGACCAGAAACGGCATCATACGCTTGTGGGATACGAACACCTGCCAGTTGACGCGGGTTCTGGTGGGGCACGACGATTGTGTGTTGTCGCTGGCCTGGTCGCCCGACGGCAAGTACCTCGCCTCCATGAGTAGTGGAGGTACGATCAAGTTCTGGGATGTCCAGTCCGCGTTGCTTGTCCGGACACATCACGCTTACCCGGCCGGAGGCGGTGCAATAGCCTGGTCGCCGGATGGGCGTATGATCGTCTCGTCCGACGGCAGTTCGATTGATTTTTGGGCGGGCCGGACGGCCAAGCGGCTCAAAAATAAGCGTGCGCACGATTCCTGGGTGACCTCCTTCGCCTGGTCGCCTGACGGCAAGAGGTTCGCGTCGGCTTCTGTGCATGACAATCATCCCTCCCCGATCAAGATTTGGGATGCGGAGTCGGGCACGGTCGAGCGTTCGCTGCAAGCCGCAGGGGGCGTGAGATCCGTGTGCTGGTCGCCCGACGGTAAGATCGTCCTTGCAACGACCCACCACCCGAAAAGCACCCTACAACTGTGGAACGTTGTAACGGGAGAGCCTTTCGGGCCGCCGACGGAACTGCCGGGTCATTCGGCAGTTGGCAGCGTCTTGTCACCAGACGGAAGAACACTTGCGATCGGTGCAGGCGGATGGACGACTTCTCGCGTGTATTGTTGGCACGTCGAGGCACGCAAGCTGGTTCCTTTGCGGGAGATTCCTCTCTCAGAGCTTCGGTGCCTGGCCTTCTCTCCCGACGGAAAGACGCTGGCCATTGGTGGTGGCGACGGAACCGTGCGGCGTTGGAGCCGCCAGTCCGATTCGCCGTTGCCCCTCCTGCCGGGATATGCAAAATGGTCCGAGTACAACTGTATCCCTATCGCTTTCTGCCCGACGGAGAATACGTTGGCCTATGGAACCAGGAATCCGGGTCAGACCGACGTGACTATCCGATTGTGGCAAGCCGACCCATGCCGGTTACCCCGTGCACTTGAGGGACGTGCTGGCTACCATCGAGGTGCCGGTCTGGCATGGTCTCTCGATGGAACAGTTCTTGCGGGCACGATCGAGCCCTGGGGCGCGGTCGAAGGTAGCTCTAGAGTCCATATTTGGAGTGTCAAGTCGGATACGCGAGTCTCGGAATTTGACGTGCCAGATTGGATCATCAGTCTGTCACCAAACGGCCGGACTCTGGCGACAGGAGGTGCTGATGGTACCAAAGTACAACTTCGTGATGTCACACAAGGCAGGGTCTTGCGCGAGCTTCGAGTTTCGGGGAGTTCGCACGCCTGGTCGCCTGACGGCAAATCCATTGCCGTTCGCACGAGCGAAGGCATAGCTATCTGTGATTCGAGAAATAGCACCGTACTGCAGACGCTCTCAACCGACCAATGCGGGGCACGCGGCTTGGCCTGGCGTCCGGACGGCAAGGCGTTGGCGACGGTCAATGAGCATGGCGTGTGTTACATTTCGGATGTGCAGTCCGGCCGGCTGTTGGTCACCTTTAAGAATTCCTTCGCGTCCTGCTCCCTACGCTGGTTGGCTGACGGCAAGACGCTCATCTGCGCAAGCAACTACCGAGTTTGCATGTGGGATACCCACTCCAGCAAGTTCCTGCGTGAGATCGAGGTTGGTGTTCACAATGACAAGATTCACACCACCAGTAGCACGCACAACAATGCGGGACACAGCGTTTCGTCGGACGGTC
Organism: Pirellulales bacterium; assembly: GCA_030607895.1. Taxonomy (GTDB): domain Bacteria; phylum Planctomycetota; class Planctomycetia; order Pirellulales; family Thermoguttaceae; genus JAUWJC01. The sequence goes on along the minus strand of JAUWJC010000147.1, from coordinate 4,992 downwards.
GGCTGATTGCAATCCAGTTTCCGAATATGATTCGACTGCGAAGTCTGGCAGACGGCCAACTGCTTCGTACGCTCGCTGTGTTGCGGGACGGTCAATCCGCAATCATCAACCCCGACGGCCACTTCCATGGCACGCCCGGCGTTGAAGATGAGTTCGTCTACGTCGTCCAGACCGACACCGGCCAACAGACCCTCACGCCCGAGGAGTTCACCAAGAAGTACGGCTGGAAGAACGACCCCACCAAAGTCGGAATTCGGAAGTCGGAGGTCGGAACGCCGAAGGCGGAGGAGAAGGTGGAGGCCAAAGCGGAAGATCGCTGACGGCGGCGGAGAGAGGATTAGAAGCGGCCGGTGAGGGCCCGCTGACTACGTGACTGCTCACCGGCCGGGTATCCCCCGGGCGCTCGCTTTGCGCGCCTGGGGCAATGATCATTTTGATTTTACCAGAGTCACTTAATTCTGTCTGTAGAAGGTGGCGTTGTCCATGCCCCAAACGGTGGGAACTTTGGCCCGTCGCAATGAATCTGCAACGTGGGTCACTGTGAGCTGTCAGCTATCAGCGGTCAGCTATCAGCCCGAAACACCGCAAAAATGCTATTTCCAGCGGCTGAAAGCTGATAGCTGAAAGCTGACCGCCAAGATTCAGATATTGCAGTTTTTTTCCAATGAGCCATGCCCGTGGAGAAGACCCACCCTCAACAAAACACAGCCATGGGAGGAAGACCACGATGAACGAGGTTTTCAACATTGCGGGTTTTCTGATCTTTCTTGTCAGTTTGGGAGGCGCCGCCTTTGGCCTGCTATGGGTTGTTGCAAGCCTGGCTGGTATTTGACAGGCTGGAGCAATTCGCAACTGTCCAACCCGACATAAATGCCGGGCCTAATACCGCCTTCGGCGGGCCGGGCCGTAAACGGCCCTCGACGATTTTGTCTTGACATGAATCAGTAGCGGCGGCGTGCAAACCCGTTCCTACACTCGGGCACGTAGTTCGCATCTTGTCAATCTTGCTAATCCTGTCTTTTTTCTGTTAGACATGATTTGCAGGATTCACAAGATTTCTTTTCCGTGTCTCGTCAATTTGTGATATTTCTCCCTTTTCTTCCTTTCCTGTTTTTTCCTGTCACACATCTGCTTCAAACGGCCCGGCGAGTGTTGCACCCCGCCACAACTTGGAGTATCGTGGGGGTCTTGAAGCTTGGCAACATGTGGGTGGAATGCCCTCGGAGAACCTCGGAAGAAAGGAACGGTCTTATGTGGTGCATGCGAGCTTTTCTGTTGACGGCGGTGATGCCGGTGTTTCTTGCCCCAACCACGCAGGTGATCGAGTGGCAGACCGTGCTCACCGACGATGCGATCCCGGGTTGGGAACCCAAGGAGGGGGCGGCCGAGGATTCGTGGGTTGTCAAGGACGGTGTGCTGATGTGTACGGGCAAGGCACTGGGACGGGACGGGTCCATTTCGGATTGGGGTCGGGCGTGGATCGGCACAAAGGCAGACTACACCGATTTCATCCTCGATTTCGAGTTCAAGCTCTCGCCGGGTGGCAACAGCGGCGTGTTCCTTAGGGCGCCGGCGCCGCCGGCCGACGGACGTCCCTCATACAAGCAGGGGCATCCGACGTTCCACGGCATGGAGATACAACTCCTGGACGACTACGCGGACAAGTACAAGAAGTTGGCAACGCCGGCCAACTACTGCGGTTCGCTGTACCTGATCGCCGCCCCGGCCAAGCGAGTGACCAGGCCGGCCGGCCAGTGGAACCACATGCGCGTGACGGCCGACGGGGACCACGTTGTCGTGGAACTCAACGGCCGGAAGATCGTCGATGCCGACGGCAAGTCACATCCCGAGATCCTCAAGCGTTCGCGTCGCGGCCCGGTCGGATTCCAGAACCACGGCACGCCGCTTTGGTTTCGCAACGTCAAGCTTGCCGACCTGACCAAGGACCGTGCCAAAGGCACCGATGGGAAAGCAAAAGCGTGCGAGCAACGCGCGCCGGGTAAGATGGTCTTTTCGCATATCGGTATCGTTACGGCCGAGAAGAAGCCGGGCGAACGGTTTGTGCCGGCTACCCGTGTTTGGGTGACCGATTTCCAAAACCACCCCTACCACGTGGAATGGCTGCGGTACGAGCCGGATAGCCCCGTCAGCGGTCCGGTGCGGGAAATGCCGCACGTGGCGTATGAGGTCGACAGTATCAAAGCCGCCGCAAAGGGAATGAAGGAGTTGCTGGCGCCGTTCGAGGCCGGTATCGCCGTCGTGGGCTTCTATCAGACCGATGACGGCGCCGTCGTCGAGTTCATGGAGATGAAAGAGAAGAGTGGAGCACCTTAAGGCGAATATTCCGATCGGGCTAGTGCCGGCCGCCTTCCGGGTCCAATAGGACGAACCCGCTTTCCGGGTCCGTGATTCGGCGGGCGTTGGTGCCGAGGATTTCGTGGATGATTGCCTCGCCGACCAGCCAGGTCGATACCCCCGGCCGAAGACATCCGGTTAGCGTTCCCCCCGACCGGCCCAGCGCGGCGTGGATGTGCAACATCGGCTTGCCGTCGTTGCCCGGCGTGAGCACGCCGACGCCGACGACTTCGTGGGCACCGTCGACCGGTAGGAGCATCGGCTCGATGGGCCTTGCGTCCGAATGTCGCGGGCCGACCACCACCTGACCACTGCCAATCCCGCCGATCAAGACCACGTGCGCGACCGAAATACCGTTCTGCCCGGCGAACCGTTCGATGCACTCGGGCACGACATCACCGTGTTCAAGCCGCAGGACAAAAACCCTTCCAACGCGTCCTTCACTTGCCTTCATCGTTTATTTCCTTGTCCGTGGGATCGGCGGCCGTTCTTGTTTGTCTATCCGATTCCTTCGTGGGGCTTCGAGTTCCCTGGAGCTTATCGGGAATCCGAGTGCGAAGCCTGGCGGGGCGAAAGAGGACGGGTTCCTGGACGTGCTCGAGCTGCGCCCCGGAAGAAGCCATCGTCTGCTTGAGGAACGCAAACAACTCGGTTGCTTCCACCTGCGTGTTTTTGTCAGCGTCGGCCTTCCCGGAAAAACCCTCCGCGAGACAGCAAGCGAAGACTCCATATCCGCGGGCAGGCCAGACGTGACCGCGCTGGCCTCTGCCGCAACTGGCCACTGCCCAAACCGTTTGCACCACCTGCGATCCGGAGGAAGTTTTGAGCGACCGCAGCATCCTGGCCGTCGAAGGCTGCATGGCCAGATCAACGCCTTTGCCTTCATTGCAGCAATCCAAGAGCAGGAGCTTGGCCGCGGCTTCGCATTGCTCGAACTGGTCGACCAGCCATAGCAAGGGTAAACCGGACGTGGTGATCTGTTTCAGGACGAAGTCCTTCGCTGCCAGGTAGACCGCTGCCTCGTCGTCCTGGTAAGCGTGACCGGCGAAGTAGACGATCACCTCCCCGTCGGGGCCGACCTTGCCAAGCAGTTGGCCGATGCTCTCTTGGAGTGGGTTCAGACTCGCGTTCTCCAGCAACCCAGCCTGTTTGCGCGGGACTCCGTAGCGATTGATAAGCATCTGTTGCAGCAGCCTGGCGTTGGCAACGGGATACTCCAACGGGCTCAGAGACAAATCGTCGTAGTCTTGGATTCCGATCAGAATCGCCCATCTGGTCGGTTGGAGCGGGCGCGTGGCGGAGACGGTCAGCGCAACCCGACCGCTGTTGTCAGAATCGCTGTTGTCAGAATCGCTGTTGTCAGAATCGCTGTTGTCAGAATCGCTGTTATCAGGGGCATCGGAGGTTATCTCCACAATGTCGTCCGTACGGATTTCTTCCAGTTCGACCAGCTCGCCGCCAAGCGAGACCACACACTTGGGGTTAATGGTGAACGTCGTCGGCACGTTGCCGCCTTCCGACAGGACATCGAGCGCACCGGTCCGAGCCTCGGCTTTTTTCACCACAACCTTCTTCACCACGCCCCGCTGCCCCGGGGCCCTGCGGGCATCGACGCGGATGATCTCGGTATCGTGCAAAACGGTGACCTTGTCGCCCGGCCTGAGATCAACGGGCCCGCACATGTGTTGCTCCAGGAACCACTCCTGGTCCAGGAACCATTTATCATTGATGGTTACTTTACAGTTGGGAGCGAAGGGTAATACGACCAGCTTGGGATCGCCGCCCTTGCTCCCGGCAATGGTTAGTTCCTGCCTGGTTGTGTTCAGATCGCGGATAGTCCCCTCCAGAGTGACCGTCCGTTTCGCTTTAAGCTCGGTGGCCGTGCGGCCGGTGCCGTCGTCCTTGTGGCGAACAAACACGCGGTCGCCGTTGCGCAAATCTTTCAACTCGACAGGCCACCCGCCGATCTTCTCCTCCCCGTTCAGCAGAATGACAAGGTTTCGGGGCACCGTAATCACGAACTCCTTTCCTCGGTCGTCGCCTTCCCAAACCTCGAAAGTGAATTCTCCCTCGCCGGGTTTGATCGATTCAATCTGGCCCTCGTTAGCTTCAGGGCGGGAGACGCTCACGACGGTAATCGCTCGTCCAGACTTTTCGCGCCTGGCCGTAATCACCACCTGGTCGCCAGCCTGCAAGTTACGAAAGAGTTGCTCCTCCTCGTTGACGAAGAACTTGTCGCCCGGCTCGAACGAAAACTCCTTCGAACTGCCGTTCTTTGTTACCTCGAGCGACAATTTCCACTGGTCGAGAGACAGATTGCGGATAACGCCGCGGACAGGTTCAAACGCATCGTGGATGGTTTCCTCCTGCCTGGTCGGCAGTAGCATGAAAACCAATAGTACGGCTAAACATGCCAACGCGCAGCTCGCCCCGACGTAAATTCTCCGTTTGCTCCAGGCTTTGGCGGCCGGGGGAGGGAGCACTTCCGAGTCTTCTTGCTCGGGCAGTCGGTCGATTGCCGCAGGGGGCGGGCGGAGTTCGTCCAGCGCGTCCGCGGCCGACTGGTAACGTTCGCTCTGGTCCTTAAAGGTGAGCCGTTGGATTACGCGGCTGATATCCTCGGGTACATCCTCCAGC
>JAUWJC010000510.1 GCA_030607895.1 Pirellulales bacterium | reverse complement strand
TCTTGGCAGTGTCCGACCCGATGAATCGGGCCACTACGAACGATTCATGCGTCTGCTCTACTGATAACTGACAACTGATAACTTAGAACCTATCCGAAAACCTCAATTCTTGACCGCGTTGAGTATAGGTACACCCGTCGGTACAATACTCTTCCCCATCAACCCTGTGCCGTTGCCCCGATCGGTGGAACTGGCACGCCGATGTTGGCGGCGACGGCCTGGACAAGCTCCCCTTCGCGCGGCGTCACCTTGCCGTCAGCGGCCACGCAGGCGATGAAGGCGCTGAGGATTTGTCGCTTCAGCTTCGGGGTTGCTTCGGCTAACGTCTTCAGGGCCGCGTCGAGGTTACGTAGCGAGCAATCCGACCTCGCAAGTGGTGAGGCCGTGCGGCCGATCTGGGCCATTCCCTTGTCGAAGGCCCGTTTCACATCCGCGTCGTCTGTCTGGCCCGCAGGGGCCAGCGTCGAGAGGACGCTCACCAACGACGGCAACAACGGATCGAGGCGCCGATGGCGAACGGCGATCGGCTTGGCGAGCCCAAACTGGACGTCCAGATGCCTCAAGAGCATCGTGTGAACCGTATACTCCAAGAGATCGACCTTCTTGTCGGCCTGGATCAACAGCTCGACGTTCTCGCGGAACTTCCCATACTGCCGGGGCGAAAGCTGCTTCAGGGCCGGGAAGGCCGTTTCAACCAATGGCAATCGGGCCGGATCGGGTAACTGGTCGATCAAGGGGGCCATTCGTTCGGTTTCCCGATAGGAAAGTGCTTCAGCCCGCGGCCGAAGCGCATCCAACTGCTGCTTGCGCATCTGGGTGTCCCCGTCGAGCAGCACCGCATAGATCACTGCCCGGGCACCGTAGGGTTCATGGGCCGCGTTGCGCAACGGCTCGGGCATGCTTTCGAGGATCGCCGCAGCATAGAGAATCTGTTCCATGCCCGGGACCCCGATTTGCCCCAGCACACCACTGGGGTCCAACGGTGTTGCGCCACCGGCGCCACCGAGACGAATTGCGTCAAACGGTTGGCTAGGCTTTTTCTTGGCCTTCGCCTTGGCCTCCGCATCGAGCGAATCGCGTGTGATCCTTACGGGCTTGACCTGCTTGGGAAACGTGCCGTCGAACGTGGGTTCGATCCGCTTGATGCGCTCAGCCAGCGGTGGGTGGGTGGCGAAGAGCTGCCAACGGAGACTTCCAAACGCATTGCCGAAGAACATGTGGCTGATTTCCGGGGCGTGAACATCTTCGATCTTCGAGGTCTCCGGCCGCCCGCCGATTTTCCTCAACGCGCCCGCGATGCCGTCTGGCAGGCGGGTGAATTGGACCGCCGAGGCATCGGCCAGAAACTCACGCTGCCGGGAGACAGCGCTCTTGATCAGCTTTCCGAAGAATAACCCCACCGAGCCGATGACCAACAAGCCGATGCCGATCACCAGGATCATCATCAGTGCCCCGCCGCTGTTCTTGCCGCCGCGGCTTCGCCCCGAATAACCTACCGATCGCAACACGAACCAGCCGAGCATGGCGATCACCAGGATGCCGTAGAGGACACCGATCAGGCGGAGGTTCAGTCGCATGTCGCCGTTGAGAATATGGCTGAACTCGTGGGCCATGACCCCTTGGAGCTCATCGCGATCGAGATATTCCAGGCAACCGCGCGACACTCCGATTACCGCGTCGCCCGGCTCGTGCCCCGCGGCGAAGGCGTTGATGCTGGGCTCGTTCTCCATCACGTAGACTGGAGGGACGGGCGTGCCGGAGGCCAGCGCCACTTCTTCGACGACGTTCAGCAACCGGCGTTCGGCCAGATCTCGGGTTTGCGAATCGATCAACCGCCCACCCATCATCAGCGCCACTACCTCGCCGCCGGCCGAAAGCTGCGCCGTTTTGTAGAGGCTCCCCAGCAAGATCACCCCGATCGTAGCCACGGCAACCAAGGCGAGTAGGTCCGGATGCCAGGGTGTTTCCATGTAGGGATTCGCGGCACCCGGCTGCTGAGAGTCGCCGGCGATAAACACCATGGCAATCAACACTACGGCGTAGATCGCCACCACGATCGCCACCACGGCCAAGATAAAGTACCAGATCAGCCTTCCAGTGCGGCGGCGGGCGACGTCCTGCTGCTCGAAGAAATCCATGACTGACTCCAAACACGATTAGTCGAAGGATACCTTGGGAGCTTCCCGCTGTTGAACTTCCTCGACCTCGAAGAGGTCCGCTTCGTGGAAATTGAACATGTCGGCAAAGATCACGTTGGGGAACGTCTCTCGGGCGGTGTTGTAACGCATCACGGAATCGTTGTAGGCCTGGCGGGCGAAGGCAACCTTATTTTCGGTTGAGGAGAGTTCTTCCTGCAACGACAACATGTTCTGGTTTGCCTTCAGGTCGGGGTAGTTCTCCGACAAGGCAAACAGTCGCCCCAAGGCGCCGGTGAGTTGGCCTTCGGCACTCCCCAGCGATTTCATGGCCGCCGGATCACCCGGGTTCTGGGCCGCTTGCTGACCGGCGCTTGCGGCCTGGTTTCGGGCCTGGATGACCGCTTCAAGGGTTTCCCGTTCGTGCTTCATGTAACCTTTGGCCACTTCGACCAGATTGGGAATCAGGTCGTAGCGACGCTTCAATTGCACGTCGATTTGCGAGAACGCGTTCTTGTAACGGTTCCGCAGTGCAACCAGTTTGTTGTAAATGCCGATGACCATCAGCACCAGCAATACGAAGACCACGCCGATGACGATCAGAAACCAGGCAGCAGCTCCCATAATCAGGCTCCCTTCCAATCAGACCTTATTGAAGTTGGTTTGTTCGGCTTTCGCCAAGTATAGGCAGACTCGGCCCTGATGACCACCTGGCGTGCCGAGACCGGGCAAGACTCTACCTGTCCTTCCCAAAAACTCCATCCGGCCATTGTACCAGCCGACCGGGCACACGTCGAATTGGGTGACGACCGAGAAAATGGCCGGGAAGAAGGCTGGAATCCCACGTGAATCTGGCTGTTTCACGATCACGCGCGGACCGTTTCCGGCTGTACGATCACCAAGGCGGATCGCCAGTTCGGCCAAAGTCTGGAGAGCCACACCCAGAAAACCCGATCGCGTGGACGCAACTTCGGACGTTTGGCCGACTATTTGCTGACGGCCAAGTGCTGTCGCAGCGCGAGGTTCTCGACGACCAAGTGGGCCTTGCGAACAAACATCGCCCGAAGAAACACCAGCACCGGCTTCAATATGCCCATTTTCGCGCCCTCGGCCACTGTGGAAATTCACAATTGTAGCCCGACATTGGCCTCCGCGGCAAACGACGCAAGTGCTTGACAGCAAAGGAGGC
>JAUWJC010000167.1 GCA_030607895.1 Pirellulales bacterium | reverse complement strand
TGGGTGGCACGTCCCTGAGCGCAGCGAAGGGCGTGGGAGCCGGAAAAACACGCCCGTCGCTGCGCTCAGGGACGTGCCACCCAGTTGCCGATTCGGTCAAGTTATTCTTTCACAACGACTAACCGTACCCACGGCTGGCAACCCTGCTTCACCGCCGACGGCATTGTGGAAGAGACGATCAAGAACATCTGCCGCTACTTCGACGAAAATCCCGAGGCTACCTCATATTCGCTGGGCTTATCCGAATTTCGGCGAAGGCCCAAAGCTTTACGTCTCGTTGAAGCTACAGTGGGACCCCAAGCAGCCTGACCGCCAGCCGCTGCGCCACGCACACCGGCAAACAGGGCCTGTTGTCCAAGGGCATGAAACGGGGTGGACCGACTCAACACGTGGACGTCACCCCCGGCCGGTACGCTGCCGTCGGCTTTGTGCGAGTGCCCCGGGCGCCCAAGGGCAACGCCACAATCAGCCTGAACATTACCTTGCGCGATGAGAAGGGCGAAAACCTCTCGACCCTTTCCACGACCGTCCCCGCGGCAACTTGCGACTGGACCCGAATCGCGGTGGCCGGCAACGTGCCCGCCCGGGTAAAGAATAAGCTGGTCAAGAACGCGCTGCTGCTGGTGCTCGTCGACGGTTTTCAGCCGGATGAAGAAGTACACATCGACGACGTCGCCATGTTCAGGATTAAGTAGGTTGCCGTACCAGGGACGTACCGAAACTGTGTGCCACTGCTTCGCCAGAAGCAGTGTCGTGAAAACTTCCGGGAAAGCACTGCTTCTGCGAAGCAGTGGCACACCATGATGAGAAATCCGTGCTAGTCGACGGGTGACCGCTGCTGCGCCGGCAGGGCAGATCATCGTGTAGAGCCAGATTGCGTTGGCCAGATGCCTGACGGGCAGAAAAGACCATTGCTCCCCAATTGAAAGCATGGGGTCTGGCGGGGGCCGATGCGCCGGGCAACGGACGGTTAGAACCTATCGTGTCCGATATGGCGTTTAAGCAGGGTGGGTATTAAGGGTATTGTGGGTCGCATGGGAGGCAGGGTATCGCGAAGTCACCCCCCTCTAACGGCTGTATTCTGAGCAAGAATCGGCCCAGACCACGGATTAAATATTGACTTAAAACACTCGTTTGATACAATGGTTTGTGATGAACGTTTAGACCGTTTCTTCGGGAGGTAACTAACTCATGAGCAAGGACGATGCTCGCAACCGGATACTGGACGCGGCGGGTCCCGTCTTCGCCGCGAAGGGATACCGGGCGGCCACGGTGCGGGAGATCTGCGAAAAGGCCGGAATGAACGTGGCCAGCGTGAATTACTACTTCGGCGACAAGGAAAATCTTTACGTCGAGACGATCAAACGGGTTCGGCCACCACGGATCGAAGAAAAGCTGCAAGGGGCGTGGTCCACGGAGACCTCGCCCGCGGACAAGCTTCGGGACTTCATTCATGCGATGGTCAGAGCGCTCTGTGGAGCGGAGATGTTTCCCTGGTTACCCGAGCTATTGAAGCGGGAAATTGCCAACCCAACGCCGGCCTGCGAGGGACTGCTGCAGGAGCCCTTTTTTGCCAACTTCGACCTCTTGCAGAGCATCCTGGTTGAGATTCTCCCGCCGGATACCCCGCCGCACAAGCGACATCAAATTGCCTTCACGGTAATCGGTCAGTGCGTGCATTTCCGGGTTTCCCGGAAAATCGCCGCAATGCTGATTGGCAGCGACGAGTTTGAAGCACACTACGGACCGGATGAGGTCGCCACGCACATCTCACGGGTGTGCCTGGCCGCGCTGGGGCTTGCTCCGCCGATTGTCGAGCCGGGCCGAAAAAGGGACCAGGTTTAATTTGCCGGAACGGCCCGGAGGGTGCTTCGCACAAATTAAACCTGGTCCCTTTTTCGGCTCGCAAGTCGGATCCGCAAATAGCGTTCAGAAGAAAGGCTTGTAGTGCCATGACCGAAAAGAAATCGCCAGGCATCGAGTTCGGCCGGATTGTCTTGCCGATTGTCATTCTTGCCGTGGGGGTGGGTGGCTTCTTCGCGCTGGGTGGCCGCCGCGAGGTCCCCGTGCGTGAGGTCGATCGGGCCGAAGCGCCTTCCGTCCAAACCGTCTCGGTAGCTCCGCACAAAGGCGTACTGGCCATCGAAGTCGACGGCGTGGTGGTGCCCTTCCGCGAGGTGGCCCTGGCGGCTGAAGTGAGTGGCAGAATTACGCTCAAGGCCGACGTCTGCCGGGCGGGCAACTACGTGACCAAGGGCACGACCATTTTGGAAATCGACCCGCGCGATTACGAGTTGAAGGTGCGTCAACTCACAAAGCAACTCAATCAGGCCTCCGCCGAACTGGACGAGTTGGATGTCGAGGCCGCAAATACCGAAGCGCTAATCACGCTGGCCAAAGACACCTTGAAACTCCAAGAAAACGAGTACAAGCGGTTCTCCAAACTGGCGAAAAAAAACTATGCCACCGACTCGCAAATGGACGAACAGCAGCGCAGCGTGCTCTCCGCCCGAAACGCCCTGCTGCAATTGCACAATCAATTGCGTACACTCGCGGCGCGGCGCAGCCGGCTGGAGAACGGCCAGGAATTCATGGCGGTCCAATTGGAGAAGGCGGAACTTGATTTGTCGCGCGCCAAGATCGTTTCCCCCATCGACGGAGTCGTCACAAACGATCCGGTTGAACTGGATTCCTACGTGAACGTCGGCTCGCCGCTGGTAATGATCGAGGACACTTCGGCCGTCGAGGTGAAGTGCAACTTGCGGATGAAGGAACTCTATTGGCTCTGGAACCAGGCGGCCGCGCGGCACACCGGCTCGACCGAGACCGAGGCGCGCACGGGCTACCAGATACCCAAGACACCGGTCGAGATCACGTATCGTCTGGCCGGCAGGGAGTATTGCTGGGACGGCGTCCTCTCGCGTTTCGACGGCATCGGGCTGGACGAACAAACCCGCACCGTTCCCTGCCGGGCGGTGGTGGCCGCGCCGCGTGCGGTTAGGGTAAAAGGCGAAGCCAATTCGCGGCAGGTGCCGACCGGACCACCGGCGCTGGTCCGCGGCATGTACGTTACCGTTCGAGTCCATGTCAGGCCGCAAGCCGAGCTGTTCGACGTTCCGGAGGTGGCCGTTAGGCCAGGCGGGAAGCTGTGGCGGGTTCGCGGCGGCAAGCTGGCGACTATCGACGGCGAGGTAATAAGTGTTTCCGAGCAAGCGGCGACTGTCCAGGCGAAGGACCGGGAGCTTTCAGGCGGCGATTGGGGGGTTGGCTCGCCGCTGGCCTACGCGGAAGACGGCATGCCCGTGAGGGAGCAGGCCGGACCATGAAGTCAGGCATTCGAGGGACGATCCAGAACACGCCGGCGATGAACACGCTGATGGCAGCCATTCTGCTGGTTGGCGCCGTCAGCCTGGTTTACATCCGCCGCGATCTGTTTCCCGACTTCGAGTTGGAGATAATCAGCATTACGGTTCCCTATCCGGGAGCCAGCCCCGACGAAGTCGAGGAGGGGATCTGCCAGAAGATCGAGGAAGCGGTCCAGTCGATCGACGGAATCGAGAAGATGACGGCGGTTGCACGGGAGGGGACCGGATCGGTGGTGTTGGAACTAGAGTCCGACGTACCCGACGTGCAGAAGACGCTGGGCGAAGTCCGCTCCGAGGTGGACCGCATCATCAGCTTCCCCCTGTTGGCTGAAGACCCGGAGGTGAAGCAAGTCACGATTCGCCGCGGCGCCATTCGCGTGGGGGTAATCGGTCCCGACACGGACGCACCCGACGCCGAGCTAAAACTTCGGGAGTTGGCCGAGGAAGTCCGCAACGATCTGCTGCACCTCCCGCTGGTAACACAGGCCGAGTTGGTCGGGGTGAAGGACTACCAAATCGACATCGAGATCGACGAGGACACATTGCGCAAGTACGGGCTGACCTTGCAGCAGGTGGCCCGAATCGTCCGCCGCGAGAACCTCGAACTGCCCGGCGGAAACATCAAAACAGATGCCCAGGAAGTCCTCTTGCGCGGTAAGAACAGACGCCTGGTCGGCCCGGAAATCGCCAAAATCCCGCTGGTAACCCGGCCGGGCGGCGTGGTGCTAACCGTGGGTGATTTGGGCAGAGTGCGGGACGAGTTCACCGACACCACGGCCGTCAACCGCGTCAACGGCAAGCCGGCCATGGTAATCTCGGTTGAAAAAACCGCCAGCGAAGACTTATTGGCGATTACCGAAGAAGTAAAGGACTACTTGGCCACCAAGCAACTGCCACGCGGCTACCAGCTTATGAGTTGGGACGACCGGTCGACCGTGGTTCGCGCCCGGCTGGAGCTTCTCGGCCGCAACGGCCTGCAAGGAATAATCTTGGTGTTCCTCGTGTTGGCCGTCTTTCTGGAAATGCGACTTGCGTTTTGGGTCGCCTTGGGGGTGCCCATCTCGATGCTGGGGGCCTTCATCGTGCTGCTCGCCGCCGATCAGACGCTCAACATGCTGTCGATGTTTGCCTTCCTGGTGGCCCTGGGTATCCTGGTCGACGATGCCATCGTTATTGGGGAAAACGTCTATGCACATCGCGGGCGCGGCAAGAGCTTTGCCGAGGCGGCCGTCGACGGGACCTGCGAAGTGCTGCCGTCGGTCGCGGCCTCGGTCACCACGACGATCATGGCGTTCGTGCCGATGTTCTTCGTGCCCGGCGTGATGGGTAAGTTCCTGGTAATAATGCCGCTTGCGGTAATTACAATGCTGATCATTTCCCTGGTGGAAGTGACGTTCATACTGCCGTGCCACCTGGCACACGAGCGGAAGCAGCCGACCGATCAAGAAAGCGGCGCCGTGGTTTCCATTCGACGCTGGGGTCGGTTGTTGCCCACGCCTGTCCGCTTGATGTTGATCGCGCCGCTGATTGTCGTGGCCACGCTGTTAGCCGGCATGTTCTATCCGCTTCGACGAATTGGCGATCTGTTCCAATGGATCAACGGCCAATCGACGCGGGGGTTGCACTGGGTAATCGACCGGGTGTACCTGCCACTGTTACGCCGGTCGCTGGAGAACCCGGCCGTCGTGCTTAGCTTGGCGGCCACCATTTTGCTTCTCTCCTTAGGGCTGATTCGGGCGGGCGTGACGCCGTTTGTCGCCTTTCCCAAACTCGATTCGCTCTCAATTGCCGCCACTCTCATCTATCCCGACGGTACGCCAAGCAAAGTGACCGAAGAAGCAACCAGTCGGCTGGAGCGGGCGATCTGGCAGGTCAACGAAAAATACGCCAAACGCGGTATGCCGGTGGTTGTACTAACGCATCGAACCGCGGGGCATGAGCCGCCCAGTGATCGGCACGGCGCGGGTATTGGCGGATCCGTCGGCGGCAGCCATATCGGCGGCGTCGCCGTCGAACTGGTCGAAACATCCCTGCGCGATATCGACTCTCAGCACATTATCGCCGAGTGGCGCAAGCAGTCGGGCGACTTCCCGGGTGTCGAAAGCCTTTCGTTCGGTGCGAACATGGGGCCGGGTGCAATCCCCATCGAGTTCCAATTCCTGGCCGACGCCCGGCACATGGACGCACTAGAAGACGTGGTCCAGAAGTGCAAAACCAAACTGGCCGCTTACCCCGGAGTGTTCGATATCGCCGACAACTGCCAGCCCGGCAAGTGGGAATTCCAACTCCGAGTAAAAGACAAAGCCCGCGCAATGGGTATTCCCATGGCCGACCTGGCCGAAACAGTCCGCGCCTCCTACTACGGCGACGAAGTCATGCGACTGCAACGGGGACGGCATGAAGTGAAACTCATGGTCCGCTATCCCCACGACCAACGTCGTAGCCTGGCCGACTTCGACGACATCAACGTCCGCACCGGCAACGGGGCCGAACGCCCGTTGACTGAACTGGCCCAGGTCGAAGTGCTGCGCGGCTACAGCGAAATCAATCGCCTCGATCAGCTCCGCGCTATCACCATTACCGCCGACGTCGAGGAGTCGGAGGGAAATGCACGCGAGATCGTCACGGACCTGAAGAACAACTTCCTACCCAAGCTGCTGGAGGACCCTAAGTATTCGGGCGTACGGGTGCGCTGGGAAGGACAGCAGGAGCAGACAACCGAATCATTGGTCGGACTTCTACAGGGCCTGGCCGTCGCGCTGGTTGCCATGTTCGCCCTGCTGACGCTCGAGTTCCGCTCGTACTTCCAGCCGTTCCTGATCCTCGCCATTATTCCATTCGGCGCGGTCGGGGCTATCGGCGGACACGTGGTAATGGGCCTGCCGGTAACGCTCTTCAGCCTCTTCGGAATGGTGGCGCTGAGCGGCGTTGTCATCAACGACTCGATTGTGCTGATCGACTTCATCAACCGCCGGGTGCGGGACGGAATGCCAGTCAGGGCAGCCTTGCTGGACGCCGGCCGGCGACGGTTTCGGCCTGTAATGCTCACCTCGGTAACCACGGTGGCCGGATTGCTGCCACTGCTGACCGAAACATCGTTCCAGGCCCAAATGCTGATTCCCATGGCAACCAGCCTGTGCTTCGGGCTGATGTTCGCCACCGTGCTCGTATTGGTCCTGGTGCCGACGTTCTACCTCCTCCACGCACGGCTAACGGGAGCTGAACTGAAAGGCGAGGGGCGAGAGGCGAGGGGCGAGGGGCGAGGAATGGAAGAAGACGCGATCCAAACGCCCGCGGCTTCGTAACGTCCACCGTCCAACCCTCGCCCCTCGCCCCTAATCTACCAATAATGCAAGCCCGGATTCCAGGGCCAATAGGCCGTTCGGGTACCGCCGAAGCGGAATTCCACACCGCCGGTGAACGACAAATCGTGTAGCATGTTGAACCCGTGCCCGTCGCCGAAAATGATGTTGTCGGCACAATCGAATCGCAGAACGAGCCAGTCGTTCCAGCGGTATTTCAGGCCGATTGCCACGGGCGTGGCAAAGACGGTCTTATCGACGTAGTTGGCAAGCCGGTCCTGGAACTTAATCCCGGCCGCTCCCAAGCCAACCATCAGATAGGGACGCCATGCGGCGTCACCCAAAGGATAGTAGAGCAGGTCGATGTCTCCCAAGACGATCTCGCAGTCGCGGCGCCGGTCGTACATATCGTTCCACGCAGAGCCGTGTTCCTGCTCGGCTGCGTCCTTCGCCCGTTGGCTGTCGTAAAGCGGCACCGAGCCGAAGCCGTACCGTATTTCGCAGCCCCAGTAGTAGTCGAAATCCCACCCGAGCCGATAGCCGCCAAAATATCCCTCCTTCTGTCCCACCCAATCGTCGATCAAGGGGCTTCCCTGTATCATGCCTATGAATGAACTGGCACCGAATGGCCGGTACCGCCAGCTTTCCCGCACTAGGGGCCGGCCTATTCCCCGATGCCGTGGCCTGGGTCTACGGCCAAACCCAAGCAAACCCCGGCCGGCTTCGCCCCGCGGCAAAAGACTGTCCTCGGCGCCGAAAAAGGGACCAGGTTTAATTTGTGCGAAGCACCCTCCGGGCCGTTCCGGCAAATTAAACCTGGTCCCTTTTTCGGCCTCCGGCCCGCTCTGGTCGGGATGGACTACAATGTCCTCGGCCGACTGAATCCGCGACGCCTGGGGGGCCGACTGCCGAAAACCGGCTACCACCGGCCGGCCCTCAAACACGGTCGTACCGATCAAACGCGGACGTCCCAATGGCCACGTCGCCTCGTTGACCCACGTCGGACCATCGGCCGCGACCTGCCTGGTGGACTCGGGCTGACGCAACAGTGGCGGCTTGTCCGGCTCATCGGCCATGGCCGTCGCCGACAGAAAGTCGGCCATTGGCGCTGTCGACAGAAAGTCGGCCATTGGCGCTGTCGACAGAAAGTCGGCCATTGGCGCTGTCGACACAACGACTACGAACGCCGCGCAAGAAAACGCTTCAACCAGCCGCCGCATTGCCAAGCCGGGAATATTTACGCGGCCGATCATCACCAGACCGTTTCATCCAAAACAGGACTATGGGGCCGCGAAAAAATAACCTTTACAAGTTTGAGCGAGGGTGGCACGTCCCTGAGCGCAGCGAAGGGCG
>JAUWJC010000123.1 GCA_030607895.1 Pirellulales bacterium | reverse complement strand
CGCCACCCCCGGCCGCCCGCCGACTTGGGGGAAAGGGGGTCTTGTGCCCGCTCCGCAAGCAAAATGCCCTTTCACGCCCAACCCATCAAAAATCCAACCAAACTGACAGCGCGATGAATAATCCGGGTTTACCCAAAGAAGGCTACCAGGGTCCGTTCCGGCCGTTTGTCTGGCTGGGCGACGAGTGGCGGGGACTCGCCTGGTTCTCGGAGTCGGACGAAAACTTTTCTAACGAGAAAGCCGATCGGGTGATTGAAATCGAGCGTCAGGGCGATGTGGGCGATACGGTCGTTCTGCGTATCAACCTGATCACCCAGCCGCGGACGATTGAGAAACCGCTAAAATACACCTTCGGCTTCCAGGCCACGCCGGTCAAGCCTCCCAAACCCGACGTTTGGGACTACCGTATCTGCCACATGGGTTCCTACAGCATCGACAACAGCCGGCTCGACCGCCTGGCCGCGGCCGGTATCCGAACCATGTGCTTTCACGAGCAGTGGACCGACATCCAGGCGTACACCCGGACGACGCACGGCCCGCAACTTCGCAAGTTGGTTAAGGCCTGTCACGAGCGCAACATCCAGTTGCTTCTGTATCACGGCTACGAGATGAGCACGATTGCTCCGGAGTGGGAGGAGTATCACAAGAAGTGCCTGGTGCAACCGCGACGCGGCGGCTACAAGCGGAAGTATCAGCCCAAGCCCGATCAGACCGCCTACATCGTCTGCTACCGGAGTGTCTGGCAGGATTTCGTCGCCGACGGCATCAACCGACTGATGGACGAGTACGGGATCGACGGCGTGTATCTGGACGGCACGTCGGAGCCGTGGGGTTGTGCCAACGTCGACCACGGCTGCGGCTACAAGAAGCCGGACGGCTCGATCGGCAAAACCTACTCGATCTTCGCCACCCGGGAAATGATGAGACGGATCTACACGATCGTCAGAGCCCATAACCCCAAGGGCCAGGTGAACGTTCACCAATCCACTTGCATGACGATCCCCACGCTGGCGTTTGCCACCAGTTATTGGGACGGCGAACAGTTGCAGAACCTGAAGCGCCGGCCGTTTGCCCAGGAGGTGCTGCCGCTGGACACATTTCGGACGGAGTTCATGGGGCACAACTGGGGCGTACCGGCCGAATTGCTTTGGTACGGCAGCGGACCGTTCAAGCGGTTCGAGGCCGAGTCGGTTGCCCTGCTGCACGACGTGCTGGTGCGGCCCGGCGACATGGCCAGCGTCGACGTCCTGGCAAAACTCTGGAAGACCATGGACACCTTCGGCCGCGAAGAGGCAACTTGGCTGCCCTACTGGGAGAACAAAGACTACGTCCAAACCAACGAACCCAGCGTGAAAGCCAGCATTTACAACCGGCCGGGCAAAGGGTTCATCGCCGTGATCTGCAACACGGGACCGAAGGATAGTCCGGCGGAGGCAACCTTCAATCTGAAAACCCTCCGCCAGCCGGCCAAGCTGAAAGCCCGTAACGTCCTAACCGAAAAGGAAATTCCAATGACGGCCGGCCGAATCAGCGTACCGCTTTGGTCGCTGAAATCAGTGACCGTGTGGGCGAGGCCGGAGTAAGACTACTGCTGTGTCTCACCCAAAATGTGGAGTTCTCCGTTTAGCCGGGCCGCTTGCGGCCCGTTTCCCGTCCGAAACGCGCAACGGGCCGCAAGCGGCCCGGCTAAACTCCCAAGTCGACAGTCTAAGTGATACAGACCACTACCTTGTTTGGACTGATAACGGGCTTCCAGAACGTTGTGGGGGCATTCCGTAAGCCTTTCAAGTTACCTGCCTTTCCTATGTTTCCAGGAAGCGGGGCTTGACCCACTCGAGGCTGACTGATAACTTTCAGGGTTTTGGCCACAAGCGGTTTGCGGAGTTAGTTGCCGTGCCATACGACAGTATTGTTTGCGGGAAACAGGTGCCCGACACGGCCAACGTTACGGTCGACGCCATGAAGGATGACGGGACGGTCAACAGGGCGGCCCTGCCGGCGATTTTCAACCCGGAGGACCTGCACGCCTTGGAAACGGCCATGGAGGTCCGAGACGAATACGGCGGGACGGTGACCGTGCTGAGCATGGGACCTCCCAAGGCGGCCGATGTGCTTCGGGAGTGCCTCTACCGGGGGGTAAATCGGGCGATCCTTCTTACGGATCGTCGGGCGGCGGCCAGCGATACACTGGCTACCAGTTACATCCTCAGCCAGGCCATCCGTACGATTGGCCGGTACGATATCGTCTTCTGCGGCCGGCAGGCCATCGACGGCGACACGGCCCAGGTCGGCCCGCAATGTGCCGAAAAACTGGGTATCCCGCAGGTGACCTATTTGGAGCGCGTAGTCGGGCTGACCGACGACGTGGCGCGGATCCGGCGGAACGTCGGTAACGGCTGGGAGGTGGTCGAGGTGGAATTGCCCGTCCTGGTCACGGTGCTGGAGACGGCCAACCGGCCGCGTCCGCCGGCGGCCAAGCTGGTAATGCGTTACAAACGTGCCGCGGTAACCGCCGAATTGGCCGGCCGGGTCAAGGCCGATATGCCCGATGCGTCGGACGAAGACTGCCGGGCCGAGGTCGACCGTCGTGCCGAGGTACTTGCGGATAGCGACTTGCTGGTCGAGCAATGGGACCTGGAGCGGATCGGGGCCGACCTGTCGCGGTGCGGCATGGCCGGTTCGCCCACCAAGGTATTCCGCGTCCAGTCGATTGTACTCACCAAAGACGACTATACCGAGGTTCCGCCGACTGAAGAAGGCATACGTCAAATGGTCCACGAGTTGATAACTGATCGAACACTGGGGTAGCGGAAAGCATGTAGGGTGGGCACCGCCCACCAAAGTACAATGTAGGGTGGGCACCGCCCACCAAAACACAATGTAGGGTGGGCACCGCCCACCAAAACACATCCAGTTGTGGTGGGCGATGCCCACCCTACGTTTCTGACAACTAAAAATAATGGAACCGAACCGTAGCGGTGAAGTTTGGGTGTTTGCCGAGCAGGAAGACGGCATGCCGCACGACGTTGCGCTGGAATTGTGCGGAAAAGCCCGGGAGTTGGCCGACCAGTTGGGTGTTGGCGTGGGGGCCGTCCTGCCGGGTGCCAACCTGCGCGAGTCGGCCAAACGGTTGATTGCCCAGGGAGCCGACAACGTCTATCTGGTGGACGATTCCCGGCTGGAACACTATCAGACGGGCCCTTACGCCCGGGTACTCTCGACGCTGATCGAAAAGCACCGGCCACAGATCGTGATGTACGGGGCGACGCCCTTGGGGCGCGATCTGGCTCCGCGCGTTGCCTCGCAGATGCGTGCCGGCATGACGGCCGACTGCACCAGGCTGGACATCGGCGACGTCACCGATCCGAAGACGAAGACCGAGCACAAGAACCTGCTCTTGCAGATCCGCCCGGCCTTCGGCGGAAATATTATCGCCACGATTGTGAACTACGACCGGTGGCCGCAGATGGCCACGGTCCGCGAGGGCGTAATGCCTCTGCGGGAACCGGACGATTCGCGACAGGGGCAGGTGATTGAAGAGACGGTCGAGATTGACGAGGCCGAGTTGGCTTTGAGGGTGATCGAGCAACATCGCGAGCCCCGCACGGTAAACCTCAAGAGCGCCCGGCTGATTGTCGCCGGTGGCGCGGGCGTTGGCGGCAAGGAGGGTTTCGACTTGATTCGCGAGTTGGCCGGGGCGCTGGGGGGGGCGGTGGGTGCCAGCCGGGCGGCGGTCGACAGCGGCTTCATCGGAAAGGAACATCAGGTCGGCCAGACCGGCACCACGGTCCGGCCGGCGCTGTACATCGCCTGCGGCATCAGCGGTGCGGTGCAGCACCGGGCTGGAATGGAGGAGGCGGCGAAGATCATCGCCATCAACTCCGATCCCGACGCCCCCATCCTATCGATCGCCCATTACGGCATCGTCGGCGCCCTGAATACGGTCATCCCCATGATGGTCCAGGCGATAAAGGAACGAGAATAGCCGGAAAGCGGAAAGAAGATCTCATGCAAAGACGCCAAGAAGCCAAGACGCAAAGGAAAACTCGTGAAGAACAAACTGATGCGACCCACGCCAGACGAATTGACTTGGTCCAATACTCACGAGAGCTCACTGAAATCCGTTATCTGAATATTCCCTTTCTTTCCTTTGCGTCTCGGCCTCTTGGCGTCTTTGCGTGAGATATTCTCTCTGCTTTCTAACCCCCTAATTCGGAGACTGGCGAGTGGCGAACTTCTTTCTCGATAACCGGGATATCCAGTTCCTGTTCGAGCACATTGATCTGAGCGAGTTGGCTAAAATCCAGGAAGAGGATACGGCCAACGGCGACGCCGACTACGTGCCGATTGACGAAGATGACGCCGTGGACAACTACCGGCGCGTGTTGGAGATCCTCGGGCAAATTGCCGCCGAAACGATCGCTCTCAACGCCGAGCAGATCGACCGCGAAGGCAACACGCTGAATGATGACGGCACGGTCGCCTTACATCCGCTGGTCCGGGAGAACCTCGATCTGTTGACCCAGGCCGACATGATGGGCTTCACGCTGCCGCGGAAGTACGGTGGGCTGAACTGTCCCAGCCTGGTTTACACCATGGCCACCGAGATTATCAGCCGGGCCGACACCTCGCTGATGAACATGTTCGGACTGCAGGGCATTGCCGAGACGATGCACGCCTTTGCCAGCCAGGAAATCAAGGACGAATTCCTCCCGCGATTCGCCAACGGTGAGGTCACCGGCGCCATGGTGCTCACCGAGCCCGACGCCGGCAGCGACCTTCAAGCGGTTCGGCTGCGGGCGTACCAGGACGAGGAGGGCAACTGGTTCCTGAACGGCGTGAAGCGGTTCATCACCAACGGCTGCGCCGAGGTGCTCTTGACGTTGGCCCGAAGCGAGCCGGATATCTCCGACGGCCGGGGTCTGAGCCTGTTTGTTTCGGAGCGGTCTGAGAGAATCCGCGTGCGGCACCTCGAGGACAAGCTGGGAATCCACGGCTCGCCTACTTGCGAGTTGGTCTACGACGACCTGCCGGCCCGGCTCATCGGAGAGCGGCAGCGAGGCCTGATTACCTATGTTCTGGCCCTGATGAACGGCGCCCGGGTGGGTGTTGCCGCGCAGTCGCTGGGCGTTGCCGAGGCGGCTTATCGGCTGGCGCGAACATACGCCCACACCCGGCAACAGTTCGGCGGCCCCATCGAGCGGCTTCCCGCCGTTGCCGAGATGGTTACCGACATGCGGATACACATCGAGGCCGCCCGGGCGCTGGCCTACGAGACCAGCCGCGTCTGCGATCACGGGAACAACAACCTGCGAATCCTCGAGTGGAGCACGGACCTCGACAAGGACGAGAAGAAACGCCGCAAGCAGAGGTCCAGGGCGCTGAAGCGGCTCAACAGCATGCTCACGCCAATGTGCAAGTACTACTGCTCGGAAATGTCCTGCCGCGTGGCCGACAACACGGTCCAGATATTGGGTGGCTCCGGATACATGAAAGACTATGCCGCCGAACGATACCTGCGCGACGCGCGAATCACAACCATCTACGAAGGAACCAGCCAGTTGCAGGTCGTGGCGGCGGTCCGCGGCGTGGCCTCGGGTACCTTCGAGAACTTCGTGAAGGATTTCGAGGAGAAGGACTACCAGGACCCGTTGCTCGACGAGTTGAAGCAGAAGCTCATCGAGGCCCGGGAACAGATTATCCAGGCTATAGCCTTCATCAAGACGCAGTCGACTTCGTACTTGGATTTGGCGGGCCGGCGGCTGGTCGATTCGGCAATCGCCGTCATCGTGGGGCACCTGTTCCTTGGTCAGGGTACGGCCTGCGACCGGAAGAAGCGAGTCGCCCGACGGTTCATCGAAACCCAGATGGCGGTCCTGCGGATGAACTGCGAGCAGATACTTGCCGGCGACACGGCGGCGATGGACGAGTACGAGATTCTCGCCGGGCCGGTGCCTACCACCGATTGACGTCGAAAAAACGCCCGGTAGCCCGGTAGTTAGCCTGGTTCCCAAGCTCTGCTTGGGAACCCACTACTCCTCGGCAGTGGCGGTGCGGTCCCAAGCAGAGCTTGGGACCGAGTGCAAGGTGTTGCTGGCAGTGCTGTCAGTGGCATTCGCGACGGGTTTTCAGAAATCGGTCTTTGTAGTTTCGGCCAAAGAGGGTAGATTTTGCAAATCATGGGACGGCCGTTGTGCGTTGGCCGTCCGTAACCGATCGGGTTTGCAGAAGCCCAAACGGTGCGTGGCGCAAGAGGTTGAGGTAACTGCCGGTCAGCATGTCGGGTTTTGCCGGCCAATTGGCTTGCGGTTTGCTCAACAGCCAGAACGTTCCTTCCGGCCCTATGGATGAGGCCGGCCGCTCCTTTCTAAAACATGGAGAGGTACAAGAGCATGGAAGCTCGCCTGCTTCGGACCGCACTTCTGGCGGCCGTGTTGCTCGTGACGATGGGGGCCGGCTATCGGAGCACCAACTTCATCGTCCAAACCAAGGATCCCAATCTGGCCCCCAAAATCGCCCAGGCTGCTGAAAAGTACCGCAAGGAGTTGGCCGTCGAGTGGCTCGGCCGGGAGATGCCCAATTGGGCGGCGCCCTGTGTGATGACCGTCCACGTGGGACCACACCTGGGGGCCGGCGGGGCGACCACCTTCGTCTTCGACAAGGGCGAAGTCTACGGCTGGCGAATGACCATCCAAGGATCCGTCCAGCGGATATTCGACTCGGTCCTGCCTCACGAGATTACACACATGATCTTCGCCAGTCACTTCCGCTCTCCGCTGCCCCGTTGGGCCGACGAAGGTGGGGCAACCAGCGTGGAATGCGCTGCCGAGCGGGCGAAACACTACCGTATGCTGGTTCGGTTCCTTCAAAGCGGACGCGGAATCGCCTTCAACCGAATGTTCGCCATGAGGGAATACCCACGCGACGTTATGCCGCTTTACTCCCAGGGGCTCACTTTGGCCGAGTTCCTCATCCAGCAGGGCGGCCGGCGGAAATACGTGGAGTATCTGGGCGACGGCATGAAAACCAATCAATGGCCCGAGGCAACCATGCGCCACTACGGCATCGCCGACCTGGGGGTTTTGCAGAATCAATGGCTGGCCTGGGTCCGGCAGGGCTATCCCCGAATTGAGTCGGTGCCCGGTCGGCCGCAAAACGCCCCGCCCACAACAATGCGGGCCGACGCCGGCAAACGCCGGCGACCGGAGCCGAACCTGATTCACCGGGTAGGCAACGAAGAGCGTGGCGACGGCTGGCATCCGGCCGGGGCCGAAAAAGGGACCAGGTTTAATTTGCCGGAACGGCCCGGAGGGTGCTTCGCACAAATTAAACCTGGTCCCTTTTTCTGCTGCCACAAGCCCGATCCAACCAAAGCCACCGAGAAGCAGCAGCCCGCACCCCTAACACTCGAAGAAGCCCCCCAGCCGCTGACGCCCAAACGACCGCAAACCGAGGCCAAACGCGATCGGCTCCAGGCGCTAACACTGTTTGCGGCCGGCCGAATGCTCGAACGTCGCCAGGATTACGCCGGCGCTTTGAGGAACTACCAACGGGCGCTGCGCTACGATCCGGAAGCGCTGACCGTTGCCCGGGCGATTATCCCCCTGGCCATCCGCCTGAAACGCTACCCAGAAGCGGTTCGCTACGCCCTGAAAGCGGCGGAGTTGGAAGACGCCGATCCGCTTCTGTTGCGCCGGCTGGGTATCTACGTGACCGAACAGGGCGATTGGCATCGAGCGGTCAAGCTGTACGAAAGGGCCCTGGCCGCGCGCGAGAACCAGAAAGACACCGCGGCCGACATCCTTCTGCGGATGGAGATGGGAAGGCTCTACCACCTGACCGAAGAATACAAGAAGGCCGCCGAGAACTTCGACCGCGTGGTCCATGCATTGGAGCACCCCAAGGAGTTCAAGCTCGACGACGATACGAAGAAGGTGCTCCTCGGCGATGGCGGCATCATGTACATCCTGTTCGGCGAGAGTTCCTTGCTGGCCGACAAGCCCGACAAGGCGGTTGCCGCTTTTCGAAAAGCCGACAAGCTGACCCCCGACAAGGGGCTGTTGGCGTATCACCTTGCCCAGGTCCATACCCGCACCGGCAAACCCGACAACGCGCTTGCCGAGTTGCAGGTTGCCTTCCAAGAGAACCTGGCCAGTGAAGGCACCGCGCCATTCAAGCTGCTGGCCGAGGTGCTTGAGAAACTCGGGAAGAAAAACGAGTTGGTCGGGCGGCTGGAAAAACTGCGTGCCGCGCATCCGGACAATATCCCCCTGGGATATTTCCTGGCCGGGAAGTACCGCCAGGCCGAACGGTTCGATAAGGCCGAACCGCTCTATGTGGAACTGCTGAAGGCTGGCCCCACGCTGACCGGCTACCGTGGCCTGATAGACATCTATCACAAAACGAAACAGCCCGACAAACTGCTGAGCGTGCTGGCCGATGCGGTCGGAAAGACGGCATCGCTGGATCCACTGGGGAAGGAAAGCGTGGCGCTGGCCAGTGATACCGCGCTGGTCGGAACCTTGATCGAAACCGCCCGAAAACGACTCAAGGCGACTTCCGGCGGCAAGAAACCCGAATACAACATGCGCTTGGCGTCGGCACTTCTGGCAATGGAGAGCAAGCACACCGATGCGGCCGGCCAGTTCTTCGAGTTGGCGGTCAAGGCCAAACCGGACGCCGCCGCCGAGTTGTTTCTGACCTGGGGCGTTGGGTTGCTGATGGCGGACAAGTACGCCGAAGCCGCCGGGGTGTTCCAAAAAGGAATCGATCAAGAGGCTCTTCCGAAAGACAATCCGGGGTTTTACTTCTACCTCGCCGGCGCTCTGGAGTTGGCCGGTCAAACGGACAAGGCGCTGGCCGCCGCGCGCAAAGCGGCCGATACAAAGCCGGACTCGGCCCGGTTCCTCGGCCGCGTCGCTTGGGTCCTCTACCACGCAAAACGCTACCCCAAGGCAGCCGAAGTCTACGCGGAACTAATTGACAAGTTCGATTCCGAACACGATTCGGATGATGTCCGCCAAATCGTGCGTGAGGCACGTCTGGTGCTGTCGAATCTTTGTGTAGTCGAAAACAACTCGGCCGACGCGGACGAATGGCTCGATCAGGTGCTCGAGGATTTTCCCGACGATGTCTCGGCACTGAACGACCTGGGGTACCTCTGGGCCGACGAAAACCAGAATCTCCAGCGGGCACACAAGATGATCCAAGCGGCCGTGGCGGAGGAACCGGAAAACCCCGCGTATCGCGATAGCCTGGGTTGGGTTCTCTACCGGCTCGGCCGCTACGAGGAAGCCGTTGCCGAGTTGGAAAAAGCCGCCGCCGAAAAGCAACCGGATGCTATCATCCTCGATCATCTCGGCGACGCCTACTCGAAGGCAAAACAGCCCGAAAAGGCCAAAAACGCCTGGCGCCGCGCGGCCGAGGCATTCCGCAAGGAAAAAGACCCGAAAAAGGCCGACGAAGTGGAGAAGAAAATGAAGGCGGGAAATGACGAATGACGAATGACGAATGACGAATGACGAATGACGAATGATGGATGATGGAT
>JAUWJC010000206.1 GCA_030607895.1 Pirellulales bacterium | reverse complement strand
ATCCAGAACGTTTACCGCAGCCAGCGGGTGGGGATTAACGACAAGCATATCGAGATCATCGTTGCCCAGATGCTTCGCAAGGTCTGGGTGGAGACGATCGGCGACACGGGGCTTCTGCCCGGCAACGTGGTAGGGGAATTTGAATTTCGGCAAGCCAACGAGGAACTCAACCGCTGCGTGAAAATCTCCGAAAAAGGCGATAGCGATTTCGAGTTGGGAGCCATTGTTCCGATGGAAACACTCGATCAAATGAACGCCCAAATCGAGGCCCTCGGCGGCACATCGGCCCAGGGTGTCCGACCCAAACCGGCTACCGCCAGCACCCAACTACTGGGCATCACCAAGGCCGCCGTGCAAAGCTATAGCTTCCTCTCGGCCGCCAGCTTCCAGGAAACCACCAAGGTGCTCACCGAGGCGGCGCTGGCCGGTAAGGTAGACAAACTGGTCGGGTTGAAAGAAAACGTGATTCTGGGGCACTTGGTGCCCGCCGGCACCGGTTTCCGCACCTATCAGAACTCGGAAGTGCGGATCCGGCCGCAGGCGCTAGACGTGCTGGCCGCCACCAAGCCCACCGTTCCCATGCCCGTCTTCCCATTGTTGGACGGCGACGGAGATAGCCCGGCCCCGAGCGAGTCGACCGCCGCTGAGTCGGCCGCCACTGGGCCGGCCATCAGCGAACTGGACCGCCTGTTCGAGAGCACCCAACCATCGCCCCCTGGTGAATAATGTCTGCTCGGAGTGGAAAAAACAGCCCCGCCCCGCAACCCGGCCGAAAAAGGGACCAGGTTTAATTTGCCGCCTGCGGCCCGGAGGGTGCTTCGCACAAATTAAACCTGGTCCCTTTTTCGGCTTGCGGGCCTTGACAATCGGCCATTTACTGACATAATGAAGGATTCTCGCCTACACGAAATGCTTTTACCCCGTATCTGCACCAGACCATGCCCACGATAAACCAACTGGTCCGCAAGAAGCGCAGGACGCCGCGTAAGTTCAGCAAGGCTCCGGTCTTGGATCGCTGCCCGCAAAAACGGGGAGTGTGCTTGCAGGTCAAGACAATGACCCCCAAGAAGCCGAACTCGGCCCTGCGGAAGATCACTCGCGTAAGGCTCTCTAACGGCAAAGAGGTCACGGTATACATTCCGGGCGAAGGGCATACTCTCCAGGAACACTCGATCGTGCTGGTTCGGGGAGGCCGGATTCGCGATTTGCCGGGCGTCCGATACCAGGTGGTTCGTGGGGCACTCGATACTTTGGGTGTCGAAGGCCGTAAACAGTCGCGGAGCCGCTACGGAGCGAAGATGTCGACATAAGGACGCGTGCGGAAACCATCCGGGGACTGTCCCCGCTACACATTATGCCCCTGACAATTTAACCCCCTAACGGAACACGACAATGGGTCGTTTTACCGCCAGCAAGAAACAACTCGCTCCGGATCCCCGTTACAGGTCGCTGTTGGCAAGCAAGTTCATCAACTGCCTGATGTGGGACGGCAAGAAGAGCGTGGCTCAGCGGGTCTTCTACGACGCGTTGGATGTAATCGGCAAGAAGGTACACGACGCCGAACCGATCGAGGTTTTCACCCAGGCCGTGGAGCACGTCAAGCCCGACATCGAAGTCCGTTCCAAGCGTGTCGGCGGTGCCTCGTACCAGGTTCCCATGCAGGTGAACCGCGCGAGGCAGCAGTCGTTGGCCATCCGATGGATTCTGATGGCCATTCGGGAGAAGAAAGGCCGTCCCACCCACGAAAAGCTGGCTGCCGAACTGATGGCCGCCTATAACCGCGAAGGGACCGCCATGACTCGCCGGGAGAACGTCCACCGCATGGCCGACGCCAACAAAGCCTTCGCTCACTTTGCCTGGTAGGAATCAATTTCGTTGTTCGCCGCGCCGGTCCCCCCCTGCCGGTGCGGCGTTCTTTTGCGCTCTCGACAACCGAGAAGTGTGAATAGGGAGAAGTTGTCAGTTCTCGTTCCCGGGGATTCGCTGCGCTCATCCCCGGGCGTTCACAATCCACTATCCACTATCCACTAATACATGTCCCGAGACCTGCACAAGCTCCGCAACATCGGCATTATTGCCCATATCGACGCCGGTAAGACCACCCTTACCGAGCGGATGCTGTTTTACTGCGGGTTCAGCCACCGAGTAGGGGAAGTCGACAAGGGGACAACACACACCGATTTCGATCCCGAGGAGCAGCAACGTGGAATCACCATCCACTCGGCGTGCGTCACCTTTGGGTTCAAAAAGGTCATCATCAACCTGATCGACACACCCGGCCACGTCGATTTTACCGCCGAGGTGGAGCGGAGCTTACGGGTGTTGGACGGCGGGGTGGTGGTGTTCAGTGCTCGGGAAGGTGTCGAGGCCCAAAGCGAGACCGTCTGGCGGCAGGCCGACAAGTACCACGTTCCGCGGATCGCCTTTATCAACAAGATGGATCGCGAAGGGGCCGATTTCCACGGCACGTTAAAGGAGATCGAAGGGCGGCTCAACTGCAAACCGGTTCCGGTGAATCTGCCCGTCGGAAGCGGACCGCCTCATCTGCCCGACGCCTTCCGCGGCGTGATCGACCTGGTCGACATGAGAATGCTCACCTTTCCCGGGGAAACAGAAGGCACCGAGATCGCCGTCGAGCCGGTCCCGGACCAGTGCCGTGAAGAATCCCATGTGTGGCGGGTGCGGATGCTCGACCAGCTTTCGCTGTTTGACGACGAACTGACCGAACTGATGCTGGCCGAAGAGCCGATACCGGGTGAGTTGATCCATCGGGCATTTCGCCGGGCCACCTTGGCTGGCGAGATAGTGCCGGTCTTTTGCGGCTCGGCGTTGGACGGGATCGGCGTGCAACCGCTTATGGACGGCGTGGCCGCTTATCTACCCAGCCCGTTGGACATACCGCCGGTTGAAGGAATCAACCCCAAAAAAGACAACGTCAAAACCGTCCGAAAACCCGACCCGGCCGAACCCTTCTGCGGACTGGTCTTCAAAATCCAGGCCGATAGGCACGGCGACTTGCACTACGTTCGGGTTTACTCGGGCCAATTGAAGGCCAACAGCCGGGTATACAACCCGGGAAAAGATAAAAAGGAAAACGTCCCTCAACTCTGGCGGATACAGTGCGATCGGCGCGAGCAGGTCAAATCGGTCGATGCCGGCGATATCATCGGCATCATCGGCCTCAGACACTCGGTCACCGGCGATACCCTGTGCCACGCCCAACATCCCGTACTGTTGGAATCGATCACCTTTCCAGAAACCGTTATCTCCATGGCCATCGAGCCGGAAAGTTCCACCGAGCGGAAGAAACTCGCCGACGTGCTGGACATAATGAAACGCCAGGACCCCACCTTTCGCGCCAAGGAGAACGAAGAAACCGGGCAAACTCTTATCAGCGGAATGGGTGAACTGCACCTGGAAGTTATCAAGCACCAGTTGCTCCGCGAATACAAATTGAACGTTCGGGTCCACAAGCCCCGGGTGAGCTACCGGGAGACCGTCCAGAAAGCCGTCGAGGTAACCGGCCAATGCCATCGAACAATGGCCGGCCAGACACTCTGGGCCGAACTGACGATCCGCATGGAACCGTTCGAAGGAGTCGCTCGACCGGTCACCGTAATGGCCGATTGCGGCGATACCTTGCAGCCCGACTTCCTAGTTGCGGCAATGCAAGTGCTTACCGAACAGGGTGAAGGGGGCGGTGCACTAGGTTTCCCCTTAATGCACGTCAGAATCACCGTCCTGGCAGCCAAGGTCCACGAAACCGAATCCAACGAACTGGCCTTCCGAATGGCTGCCGCCGACGCCTTCAACAAAGCCCTGGATGCGGCGGGTATCGTCCTGTTGGAACCCGTTATGCACCTCGAAGTTACCTTGCCCGAAGAAAACCTGGGCGACTTCGTAAGCGACCTGCAACAACGCCGCGCCGTAATCAAACGAACACACAACCGAGGCCGAAACACCGTGATCGACGCCCAAGTGCCGCTGGCCAACCTGTTCGGCTATTCCCACGCCATGCGCGGGCTGAGCCAAGGCCGGGCCACTTGCACCATGGAGCCCTCCACCTACGGCCCCGCGCCGCCGGAAGTGCTGGAACGCTTCATGTAACTCAAACTGTAAGTGGTCAGTGGAAAATGGGGACTGGCACTGGGGTGTTGAAAACTCGGTGCCGATATCGGCCCGAATTGCGGAGAAAACGGTAGCCGCGAGGTGCCGGTCCCCTTTTTCCACGGTGCTCGGCATTACCCGTCCGAAAAAGGGCCCGTCCGAAAAAGGGGACAGGCACCGTCGGCATGCCGGAAACTCCCGAAAAAACCAGCCCGTGACGGAGCCAGTCCCCATTTTCGGACTCCCCTCCTTACAGTTTGAGATGTAACCGGGGCGACACGCCCCGGCTCTATCGGCAGCCGGCAATTCAGTCGAACGACTGCTCTTTGGTCGGGAAGCTGCCGTCGCGGACTTCGTCGCGGTAGCGGGCGACGGCTTCGAGGGTGATATTTCCCAACTCGGCGTATTTCTTGACATGCCGGGGGACTCGGCCGGGTGTCACCCCGAGCAGATCTTGAGTCACCAGTATCTGCCCGTCGCAGCCTGCCCCGGCGCCGATACCTATTGTGGGAATACTCACGGCGGCGGTGACCTCCGCAGCCAACTCGGCCGGCACGCACTCCAGCACAATCGCGAACGCGCCGGCCTCTTCGGCCGTCTTGGTGTCGCTCAACAGCCGCTCCCTATCGCGATCGACGCGATAGCCGCCAAGTTGATGGATGCTTTGCGGTCTGAGGCCGTAATGTGCCATAACCGGTATACCGGCCGCCACGAGTGCTTCGGTAACTTGGTAGATGTCGCCTTCGAGCTTGACGGCCTGGCACTGGGTCTGCTTGAGAATTCGGCCGGCGTTGGCCACCGCCTGGTGCGTGCCCGTCTGATAGCTCAGAAACGGCATGTCCACAACCACCAGTGCGTGCCGCACTGCCCGACCTACCATCTCGGCATGGTAAATCATCTCGTCCAACGTGACCGGCAGCGTGTTGGGACGCCCCTGCACGACGGTCGCCACGCTATCGCCCACCAGGATCCCCTCGATGCCGGTTGAATCGAGCAGGCTGGCCATGGTGTGGTCGTAGGCGGTCAGCATGGTGATTTTCTGGCCGGCCGCTTTCATGCCGGCGAATTTCGGGATCGTGATCTGCCGATCGGAGGAACTCATGGAGCGCGCTTAAAGAGTTAGGGGGTCAGGGAAATCTAGGCAACCTCCGGCCGCTTCTATGCGAGAGTCACTTCATACCTTCATTCATTATATGGAGGCCGGATAGAGAAGGAAAAGGGGCCAAAAAAGGGACCTGGTTTAATTTGCGCGAAGCTGGGCCGTTCCGGCAAATTAAACCTGGTCCCTTTTTCGGCCTGCTCGGGTTATTGCCGTTCCGCGGTGAAAGCCTTAAATTTCTAGGTTTGGCACCGTTCGTCTTACAACTCTCTGGAGGATAATCATTATGCAATCGCCCCCCGTCAAGCGAGCCCTGATCAGCGTGAGTGACAAGTTGGGGCTGGCCGGGTTCGCCAAGGGCCTGGCGGCCGCCGGCGTCGAAATCTACAGTACCGGTGGTACCCGAAAACACCTCGAAAGCGATGGAATCAAGGTCCATGACGTCTCCGAGTACACCGGTTTTCCGGAGATGATGGACGGGCGGCTCAAGACGCTTCATCCGAAGGTTTTTGGCGGGCTCCTTTGCCGGCACGATAACCCCAGCGACATGGAGTCCCTGGCCAAGCACGACATCGTCAGCTTCGAGTTGGTGGTTGTCAACCTTTATCCGTTCGAGGCCACCATCGCCAGAGAAGGCGTTACTCGGGCCGAAGCCATCGAGAAGATCGATATTGGCGGTCCGTCGTTGGTTCGGGCGGCGGCCAAGACCCACGCCGTCACCACCGTGGCCACCGACGCGGGGCAGTATTCGGCCATTTTGGAGCAGATTTCGGCCGATGGGGCCACCACGCTGGAACTGCGGAGCAAGCTGGCTGCCGAAGCGTTTGCCCACACGGCCAAGTACGATCAGGCAATTGCCGCCTACTTTGCCGGCCAGACGGCCGAAGGCCCCTTCCCCGGCACGTTCAACATGGCGCTAAAGCGCAAGATGGTCCTCCGTTATGGCGAGAACCCGCACCAGCAGGCCGCCCTTTATGCCGAGCCCAACACGTCTGGGGCCAATCTTGTTTCCGCCAAACAACTGAGCGGCAAGGAATTGTCCTACAATAACTTATTGGACCTGGACAGCGCCCTGGAAATCGCCCGTAACTTTGCCGACCCGGCCGTCGCCGTCCTCAAGCACAACAACCCTTGCGGCGCCGCCGTGGCCGATAGCCTGGCCGAAGCTACTCGCAAGGGCATGGCCGGCGATCCGCTAAGCGCCTTCGGATCGGTGCTAGGCATGAATCGGCCGGTCGACGCGGCTTCGGCCGAGGTGCTTGCCGAGCCGGGTCTGTTCATCGAGGCGATCGTCGCACCCGACTTCGAGCCCGAAGCACTGAAAATCCTCACCACGAAGCCCAAGTGGAAAGCCAACGTCCGGCTGATGAAGGTGGGCCAACTGGAAGAGCGAACAGGAGGCTGGGCATACCGCCACATCGACGGCGGCCTGCTGATGCAAGAGGCCGACATCCTGCCGGATCCCGAAGAAGATTGGAAAGTGGTCACCGAAACCAAGCCGACCGACGCACAAATGGCCGATCTGCGGTTCGCCTGGGCGATTGTCCGCCACGTGAAATCCAACGCAATCGTCTTGTGCAAGGACCGGATGCTGTTGGGTACCGGGGCCGGTCAGATGAGTCGGGTCGATTCGACGGAGATTTCGATTAAGAAGGCGGGCGATCGGGTGGCCGGCTCGGTGCTGGGGTCCGACGCCTTCTTCCCCTTCCCCGACTCGATCGAGGCCGCGGCGGCAGCCGGCGTCGTCGCCATTATCGAGCCCGGCGGCTCACGCAAAGATGACGACGTTATTGCCGCGTGCAACAAACACGGCCTGCCGATGATCTTCACCGGCCGGCGACACTTTAGGCACTAAGGAGTTGTAACACAATAACTTGATCAATTGGGTGGCACGTCCCTGAGCGCAGCGAAGGGCGTGGGGGCCGGAAAAACACGCCCTTCGCTGCGCTCAGGGACGTGCCACCCAGTTGCCGATTTGGTCAAGTTATTCTTTTACAACGACTTATCATTTCACCGCGCTGT
>JAUWJC010000018.1 GCA_030607895.1 Pirellulales bacterium | reverse complement strand
CGCCACCCCCGGCCGCCCGCCGACTTGGGGGAAAGGGGGTCTTGTGCCCGCTCCGCAAGCAAAATGCCCTTTCACGCCCAACCCATCAAAAATCCAACCAAACTGACAGCGCGATGAATAATCCGGGCTAGGCGCCACGGTAGTCCGGGCTACATGGACCGACGATTTCTCGGCTGCTCGAAACGGCTGCCTGGAACAAACAAACGGCGACTGGATCCTCTGGCTCGATGCCGGGGAACGGCTGACCGTCGAATCGGCCCCCGAACTGCGACGTTTCATCGATCGGCGTCCCGACCCGAAGAAGGTCTACCTGCTCATGATTGAATTGCCGTCGTGGGACATGGCCGGCTCGAACGAGCAGGTCGCTCGGGTGCGGCTGTTTACAAGAAACGCGGGTTTACGGTTCGAAGGCCGTGTGCGCGAGTTTCCGTGTCGGCCGGGTGAATCCGGCCAGTTGAAAACCGATATTGCTCCCGGACGAATCCTCCAACACCCGCGCCAGCACGACCCGGAAATCAAAGCACGCAAGGCCCGGCGCAACCTGAGACTCGTTGAACTGGAAACCGCCGGAAAAAGCGCGCCGCCACGCTTGTTACTCGCCATGGGTGAAGCGCATGCCAATCTCAACAACCAGCAGCAAGCGAGAGAGGCTTTCCGGCAGGTCATCGAGAGTAGTCAAGTCGGGTCGACCGAGATGCTGGAGGCCTACTACGGGCTGCTTACCACCTACGACGGTCAACCGCGGCTGGCCCAGCAACAACGGGCCGCCTGCCTGGAAGCCCTCGAGGCTTTTCCGCTGGATGCCCAACTGCTCCTGGCGATGGGTAACTACATGCAGTCGCGGGAACAGATCGAACTGGCTACCCGTACTTTCCAAACCGCCGTGAAGCACGGCCAGATCGATCTCCAGACATGGCACCTCACCGAGGTGGCCGAAGTGGCCGCGGTTTGCGTCAGTCTCGGCCTGCAACTCCAAAACAAGGATGACGAGGCCGTCGAAGCACTGGAAGAGGCTCTCGATCGCCACGAGAATTCCGCCCGAATCCGGCGACGCCTCATCGACCTGCACATCAAGCACGGTCGAGTCGACAAAGCCATCCGGCTGGTCGACGCACTGCCGATGGATCGCCAGCGGCAAGAGCCGTTTCGCAATGTAATCCGCGGAGCCGTCAAGGCAATCGAGCGGGACTGGCTGCCCGCGATTGGGTATCTGCAAAGCGCCTACGCGGCCGGCTGTCGCGATCCGCTCTGTCTTCGCTGGCTCTCGGTGACGCTGTTGTCCAACGGTCGGATCGAGGACGCCAAGCCGGTCCTAACGCAGTGGTCCGAGGTGGAGCCGGGCAACGCCGAGGTCCAGGCCTACTTGGCCGCGGTTGCAAAACCGGCCGAGGCAACGGCCCAAGACAAGACCGTTGGCGACGCCTCATGCCGGATGCGTATCGACCCCGGCACGACCGTCCTGGAGGCCGGGCCCACGCAAATGCCGATCATCGGCCAGGTATCCACCTCCGATTCGATACCCAAGCGACACAAGTAGCGGTCTGCCGGCAGCACCAGCCGCTACGATCGGCGGCACCATCACATTCACCTGCCCGTTTTGGCCGCCCATGGCGCGTTGCCTATTTGCCCCCACCTTTCCATATTGACATCTGGCCAATGCGTTCTAAGCTTTTATTGCGGGCGACGGCGGGTTCCCGTTGGTTGCCGCCGTCTTCCGCACAATCTAGGCTTTCTCACCCCCCCATGTTTAGGGCAGGGCAGTCCAGTTTGGATAGCCCTGCCCTTTTTTTGTGCCAATACACCGCTGCCGTGAGGCCGATTGCCCTGCCGACCGATATCTTACGGGAATGCTTGTTGACAAATCGGCCGATCTTGGCTAACAACTGGACGTAGTTCTTGGATCGTGGGGATCGACGCTCGAATGGTCCCGACGATTGGTTCATACAACGACTGCTTGTAGATTGAGGATGTTGCGATGTTGATCGAAATGGAATCCGTGCGGTTGCCGTTGAACGGGTTGGACGAACAATTTGCGATCTGGCCGACTGATACTCTGGTGCTGGCCGGGCGGTGTGTTGCACAACACGACGACGACTTCGACGACGGCTTCGACGACGACGATTTCGACGACGACGACTTCGACGACGATTTCGACGACGACTTCGAAGAAGAAGACGATTTCGACGAAGATGACGACGAAGATGACGACCTCGATGATATATGACCACACGATTTCGGGGAGTCTGGAGTCGGCTGCTGTCAGCTATCAGCTATCAGCTTTCAGCCGTTGAAAATAGCGTTTTTTGTGGGGTTTCGGTCTGATATACTCAACGCGGTCAAGAATTGAGGGTTTCGGATTAAGTAGTCAGTTATCAGTTATCAGTTGTCAGTTGTCAGTCTGAAGACTTGCCAGAGTCGTTGTTTCCAAGCTCTGACAACTGATAACTGACAAGAATGGCACTGATATTTTCGTAAGTCGATGAGAAACAACACTTTAACAGTGCTGTCATAGCATTGGTAGCATTTATGTTGAGTTGTCATTTATAGAGGTTTTCAATCGTCTTCGTTGCCAAGGCTAAGGGCTGAGTTCAACACGCGTCGTGCTGGGCGTTGCTAGCATTGCAGTGATAGCGTTGCTTAGTCGTTGGTACTCCGCTACTTACGAAAATATCAGTGCCATTCATAACTGACAACTGATAACTTCGTCACAAAACCGCAATTATTGACTGCGAGCAGTATATCTGACCGCTGAAAGCTGATAGCCATAGCATTGCCCGGCAAACGAGACCGAATGAGACATCCATGGAAGAACTCGCCGCTCAGATTCAGCAGGCGGCCGGGGTGATTCGCCGGGAGTGGTCCGCCAGTGCCCGGGCCGGCATCATCCTTGGCACGGGCCTGGGTAGCCTGGCCGGGCAGATCGCCACCGAGGCCACGATAGACTACGAGCGTATTCCTCATTTCCCGCGCTCCACGGCGATCGGGCACACCGGGCAACTGGTATGCGGGCAGCTTGAAGGGGTGCCGATCGTGGCCATGGAAGGCCGTTTCCACGCTTACGAAGGCTACACGCATCGGCAGATCACCTTCCCGGTTCGCGTAATGAAGGCCTTGGGCGCGGAGATGCTAATCGTCTCGAACGCATGCGGCGGAATGAACCCGCGGTACGGCCGTGGCGATATCATGGTCATCGAGGACCACATCAACCTGATGAACGGTAATCCGTTGATCGGCATCAACGACGACTCGCTGGGCCCCCGCTTTCCCGATATGTGCGCGCCCTACGATCCGGAACTGATAGACCGCGCGCTGGAGATTGCCCGACGCGAGAACTTCGTCGCCCACAAAGGGGTTTACGTGGCGGTTACCGGGCCGAACTTGGAGACCCGGGCCGAGTACCGCTTCTTGCGCGCCATGGGGGCCGACGTGGTGGGTATGTCGACGGTTCCCGAGGTGATCGTGGCGGTTCCTGCGAAGATGCGGGTGCTTGGGCTTTCGATTATCACCGACATTTGCCTGCCCGACGCCCTGAAGCCGGCCGACATCGATGAAATCCTTGCAACCGCCGCCGAGGCCGAACCGAAGCTCCGCAAAATAGTGCTGGGCGTTTTGGCCCAAGAAGCGGCGGGGATTTCTGATTTCTGATTTGGGATTTCTGATTTGGGATTTCCGCCTTCCCCCTTCCGCCTTAGGCCAGTTCCCGATTGAAAAAGCCGGCCGGACGTGGTCTACTGATAGTTTCCATCCTGAATATTTCGGCTCGTTTGAGTGCTCGCCATGTTTCGTCCCGTTGAAGGTTCCGTATCGCTGCCCAAGTTGGAAGAGGAAATCTGCCGTTTCTGGAAAGATCGCCGAATTTACGAGAAGTCGCTTTCCGCCAGGTCCGGCGCGGAGGAGTTCGTTTTCTACGAAGGACCTCCGACGGCCAACGGACTCCCCCATCCGGGGCACTGCCTGACACGGGCCATCAAGGACCTGTTCCCCAGATACCGCACGATGCGCGGGTATCGCTGTCGGCGGAAGGCCGGCTGGGACACGCACGGGCTGCCCGTCGAAGTGGAGGTTTGCAAGGAACTGGGCATCCACTCGAAGGAGGAAATCGAAGCCTACGGTGTCGAGCCGTTCATTCACAAGTGCCTGGAGAGCGTCTTTCGCTACACCAAGGAGTGGGAGCAACTCACCGAGCGGCTCGGCTTCTGGATCCACCTGGACGATGCGTATGTCACCTACCACCAAAGCTACGTTGAAAGCGTTTGGTGGGCCTTGAAGAACCTGTTCGACCGAGGGTTGCTCTACCAGGGCCACAAGATCGTCTGGTGGTGGGCACAGGGCGGAACCGCGCTAAGTGCCGGCGAGGTTGGACAAGGATATCGCGAAGTGGCCGACCCGAGCGTCTATGTGCGCTTCCCCCTGGTCGACCGGCCGGACACGGATCTGTTGGTCTGGACAACCACGCCCTGGACGCTTCCCAATAACCAGTTTGTTGCAGTCAGCCCCACGTCCGATTACGCGGTCGTTGAAGACAAGACGTTGGGACGACGGCTAATCATGGCCGCGTCACTACTGGACGCGATCAAAAACAAGGTTGGACACGAGTATCCGAAGATACACGAGATCATTAGCGGTCGTGAGTTGATCGGTCGTCGCTATGTGCCGCCTTTCGATTACTACTACAATCGTGATGGCTCAACGACAGGCCACCTGCGCATAGATCAGGCGGGCCGTGCCACTAGGAACATGTACTATCAGAACGACTGCCGATTCGATGAGGACCGTTCGGCGGCCGAGTTAGAGGAAGAAGAGGACTACGTTGCTTGGCGCATTCTTCCAGGGAGTTTCGTCACTCTTGACACGGGAACGGGGCTCGTTCATGAGGCGCCCGCGTTTGGCGAAGTCGATTACGATGTGCTCCTCCGACAGCAATCCTTATTCACAGAAGGCGAAGGTCCTCAACTAATCAACGCAGTGGCCGCGGACGGCACCTTCACGCCCGAGGCCCCCGACTACCAGGGCCGTTGGGTCAAGGACTGCGACAGGGATATCATCCGCGATCTAAAAGACCGTGGACTGCTCTATCACCAGGAGCAGTACGTACACGACTATCCGTTTTGCTGGCGTGCGGAGGAAGACCCACTGATCCAGTACCCTCGCCGAAGTTGGTTTATCAGCACCACGCGGTTCAAGGAGAAGATGCTGGCGAACAACCGCCGGATCAACTGGCTGCCGGACCACATCCGGGACGGCCGGTTCGGCAACTTCCTCGAGACGAACGTCGATTGGGCCTTGTCGCGCGAGCGCTACTGGGGCACTCCGCTGCCGATTTGGGTTTGCGAAGAGACCGGCCACATGGAAGCCGTGGCCGGCTACGACGAATTGTTAGCCAAGCCGGGAATGCGGGGAACCGATGTCTGGGAGAAAGCCAGAAAGGTCAACCCGAATCTGCCCGACGACCTGAAGGTACACAAGCCTTACATCGACGCGATCACCTACGACTCGCCCAAGGCGCCGGGCAAGCGAATGCGTCGCGTGTCGGAGGTGATCGACTGCTGGTTTGATTCGGGCGCGATGCCGTTTGCCCAGTGGGGGTATCCGGCTCAAGCGGGTTCCCAGACGCACTTTGCCGAGCAGTTTCCCGCCGACTTCATCAGCGAGGCCCTCGACCAAACGCGGGGTTGGTTCTACAGCCTGCTGGCCATCAGCAGGTTGTTGTTCAGTCCGGACGGACCGGACGGCGAACAGGATCGACCGGAAGTCAGGCCGGAAGTCGAGTACCCGCACCCGTTCCGCAACTGCATTGTGCTGGGGCTCATGCTGGGTGAAGACGGCGGCAAGATGTCCAAAAGCAAGCGCAACTACCGCGAGCCGCAGGTCATCTTCGACCGCTACGGCGCCGATGCCTTGCGCTGGTACTTCTTCGCCAACCAACCGCCTTGGACCTCGATCCGCTACAGCGAACAGTCGATCAAAGAGTGCATTCCCGAGTTCCTGCTACGGCTGTGGCATGTTTACAGTTTCTTTGTGATCTACGCCAACATCGACGGGTTCGACCCGGCGGCCTCGATTTCGGGCGACTCTATCTCGGGTGCTGTTGGCCAGTTGACGGCCGACGTGCTGGCGACCGGCGACGGCTACCGGCCGGTCTCCCAGCGCGGCGAGTTGGACCGTTGGATTCTAAGCGAGTTGAACCGCAACGCCGCCACGGCGACCGAGCGGATGGATGCTTACGACAACCACGGCGCATGCGGGCAGCTTGCCGAGTTCGTCGACGCGCTGTCGAACTGGTACGTGCGTCGCAGCCGCGACCGGTTCTGGAGCGGCGAGCAATCGACCGACAAGACCGACGCCTATTGGACACTGTACGAATGCTTGCTGAGCACCTGCAAGCTGATTGCTCCGTTCGTGCCGTTTTTGGCCGAAGCCATCTGGCAAAACCTAGCTTGCGAGGCCTTTTGCGGCCGGGCTATCGAAAGCGTTCATCTGTGCGACTACCCGACCGCCCGGCCCGATGCCATCGACGAGACGCTCTCCGGGCGGATGGCTCAAGTCCGCGAAATCGTCTCACTGGGCCGCAGCGCCCGAATGGGTGCAAAACTCAAGGTACGGCAGCCGCTCCCGCTGGTCGAGGTGGTCCTGGCCGACGCCACGCATCAGCCTTGGCTGGAAGAGCACGTCGGGTTGATCTCGGGCGAGTTGAACGTCAAGCGGGTCGAATTCACCCAGAAGGCCGATCGGTACATCACCCACACGGTACTTCCCGACCTGAAACGATTGGGGCCGCGGTTGGGGCGGCGACTGCCGGGGCTCCGAAAGCTGTTGGCCGAGGCCGACGGCGGAAAGCTGCTCGCCGAACTGAAGGCGGAAGGTCGGATTACGCTCGAATTGCCCGATGGTCCCGTCACGCTCGACTCGGCGGATATCCAGGTCCGAATGCAGGCCAAGCAAGGCTGGGCCGCCGCCCAGGGACGCTCATCCGTCGTTGTCCTCTCCACCGAGCTAAGCGACGAACTGGTCGCCGAGGGGCTCGCCCGGGAACTGGTCCACGCAATCCAAAACCGCCGCCGAGAGCTGGGTTGCGAGTTCACCGATCGGATAGCCGTGGGTGTTGTTACCCGGTCTGGCGAGATTCAGGACGCAATGGGGCAATTTCGAGAGTATATTATGAGAGAGACTCTGACAGTCGAGATAGGCTCCGAACCCCTGGCCGGCAGCCAGCCCGCCGAACTCAAACTGGCCGGACACCCGCTGACGCTCTACATCCGAAAAAGGGGTCAGAACTATTTTTCTGGCAATTGCAGGAGTGTTTAGGGAGTGTCGCAGAGAAAAATAGTTCTGACCCCTTTTCCGCGTCAATCGCCTCTTCGCATTGCCGTGCTGATTTCCGGTGCGGGCACGACGCTGCGAAACCTGATCGAGAAGATCGCTTCCGATGAGTTGGATGCACGGATCCGGCTGATTGTCGCCAATACCTTCAACGCTCCTGGATTGCAGTACGGCGAGAAGGGCAATATTCCCATCGCCGTGATCGACCGAAACGAGTTCCCCTCCAGACGCAAGTTCGGCGACGCCGTCTTCGAGCGTTGCCGGCAGGCCCAAGTCGACCTGGTGGTGCTGGCCGGGTTCCTCAGCAGGCTCGTAGTGCCGGAGGATTTTGTCAATCGGGTCGTCAGCATCCACCCGGCTCTGATGCCGTCCTTCTGCGGCAAGGGCTTTTTCGGACATCACGTCCACGAGGCCGTACTCCAATGCGGCGTGAAGCTCAGCGGCTGCACGATCCACTTCGTCGACAATCAGTACGATCACGGGCCGATAGTCATGCAACGGGTAGTACCCGTGCTGGAGGGCGACACGCCCAAAACGCTCGCCGCCCGGGTCCTCCAGGCCGAGTGCGAGGCCTATCCCGAGGCCCTCGGTCTAATCGCCGCCGGCCGCGTCTCCATCGACGGCCGCCGAGTGCGCATCCGGTAACCGGCGAGCCGCGGGGTTCACCCCCGTGCCAGTCGAGCGCCGGGATAAACCCGGCGGCTCGCTCCTCACCGCTTCATCGGTTGCAGGGGGGTGGTTCTTAGGAGTATTTTCTGCCGGCCGTGGTGGGAACTGAAATCGATGGTGGCCGTGCGCTCCGGGCCGGTGCCGCTTAGGGCGATGATCTGGCCCAGACCGTACTGGGGATGAAGCACGGTCATGCCTTGATGAAACTCGGCGGGCGAGAGGACCGGCAGTTCGGCCGTGTCGCCGGCCAGTTCGGCCGCGGTCGTTAGCCTCACGCCTGCTGGGACCCGCGGTGCGGCCGGAATTGGTGCCCCGTCGATCGGTTTGGGTCGGGCCGGCGTTGCGGTGCCGAACCCCTCCAGGCTCATCTCGCCGCGTGGCAGTTCCGCCAGGAACGAGCTGGGGACGGGCATTTTGCGCTGCCCGCGGAAATCGCGATACCGGGCCAGGCTAAACTGCAACTCCTGCTGCGACCGGGTGATGCCGACGAACATCAGCCGGCGCTCCTCTTCGAGTTCGTCGAGCCGGTCCCGGCTCCGTTCGTGCGGCAGCAGGCCCTCTTCAACCGCAACCATGAAGATGACCGGGAACTCCAGGCCCTTGGAAGCGTGCAGAGTCATCAACGTGACCCGATCGCGCTCTGTCTCCCAGTCGTCCGTGTCGTTGACGAGGCTCGTTTCTTCGAGGAATTCTTCCAGGCATTCTCCGCCCGGGCAGCGTTCGTCGAACTGGCGGCCGACGGTAAGCAATTCCTCGACGTTGGCCAGCCGCTCTTGGTCTTCCTTGTTCTCGGAGTGCTTTAACTGCTCCTTGTATCCCGACTCCACCAGCACGTGGCCGAGTATCTCTTCAACCGGATCGGCGGCCACGGCGGTAATTCCGTCGAAGATCTCAACGAACTTGGCAACCCGGCGGGCCGATCGCTTGGGAAGCGACTGGATATCCCGGCAGCGTCTGGCGGCCTCAAGCAGTGTCAGACCATGCCGGGCGGCATGATCGGAGAGACGCCGGATGGTGGTCTTTCCGATTCCTCGTGCCGGAGTGTTTATCACCCGAAGCAAGGCAAGGTCGTTTTGCGGATTGGCAAGCAACTGCAAGTAGGCCAGAACGTCCTTGATCTCCCTGCGCTGAAAGAACTCCAGCCCGCGAACCATTTGAAACGGAATCCCATGCTCGCGAAAAGCCAACTCGAACGGCAGCGACAGCGCGTTGATGCGATAAAATACGGCGAAGTCGCGCGGCCGGCGGCGGCCCGAATGAATCTCGTCGGCAATTCGGCCGGCGATTGCGTGGGCTTCTTTCTGTTCGTCTTCGTAGCGGACGAGTCTTACGGGCAACCCCTCGCTGTTTTCGGTATAGAGGTCCTTTTCCTTGCGCTTGATGTTGTGAGTAATCAGCATGGCCGCTATTCGCAGAATCCGGCGCGTGCTGCGGTAGTTTTGCTGTAGTCGGACGACCCGGACGTTCGGGAA
Source organism: Pirellulales bacterium (assembly GCA_030607895.1). GTDB lineage: Bacteria > Planctomycetota > Planctomycetia > Pirellulales > Thermoguttaceae > JAUWJC01. Next base: position 7,594 of record JAUWJC010000018.1, on the reverse strand, counting down.
GTCCTTTTCGAATTCCAGGATGTTCTTGAGGTTGGCTCCCCGCCATCCGTAGATCGATTGATCCGGATCGCCGGTGACCGCCAGGTTGGGATAGTCGATCGACAGCGCCCGGACTATTGCGTACTGCGCCAGGTTGGTGTCTTGGTACTCGTCGACGAGTACGTATTGGTACCGCCGGTCGAGTGTGCGGCGCAGCTCGGGGTTCTCGCGTAGGATGCCGGCCACGTGCATCAACAGGTCGTCGAAGTCGGCGGCGTTCGAAGAGGCCAGTTGAGCCTGGTAGGCGGGGTATACCTCCCGGACAACATTACCCAGCGCGTGCCCGGGGCGTGGCTGGTACTGGTCGGGCGTAACAAGGTTGTTTTTGGCCCAGCTTATTGCCGAACTGATGGCGTCGTTGGTAAATCGAGCCGTGTCCATCGAGCAGGTTTCGATTACCCGGCGGATCGCTCGGCGGCTATCCCCAGTATCGTAAATTGTGTAGTTTTCCTGGAGTCCCGCAAGCGGCGCATATTTCCTCAATAGCCTGGCACAGAAGCGGTGAAACGTGCCAACCCAAACGGGCCGCTCGGGAGCCAACCGATCGATACGGGCAATCATCTCGTCGGCTGCTTTGTTTGTGAACGTGAGCGCGAGGATGTTCTCGGGCGGGACTCGGCGGGCCAAGAGATGTGCGATACGATGGGTAATTACCCGCGTTTTGCCACTTCCGGGACCGGCCAGAACGAGCAGGGGTCCGTCCAGGTGCAGGACCGCCTCGCGTTGGGCGGCTGTCAGGCCTTCGAGTAGGTGTTCCATTCGAGTTGTAAAGCCGCGACCAGTGGTCGCGATATTCCAGAGTAGCGGGACAACAGCCCAAAACCCGCGACCACTGGTCGCGGCTTTACAATTGGCAACTCCCAAATACACCCAGACAATATACGCAGTCGGCCGACTTCTGTCCTGTGCTTTTCTTGCGGTTCGGTTTTTTTTTCGATTCGGGCAAGAAAATGCTGGTCAAATCGTCCCGAATCGCTATACTTGTCGGTCGACGGCGGGACGGACTCGTCGTACAGATAACATTTCACATCCAAAACGGAACTATCCGGGAGGGAACCCATGGGAACGCGCGTTCCTCTGAGCACCGTCGGTAACGAGGCCCAAGACCTGGCCGAGAAGCTGGAAATGAGCACGGCCGAAATCGGCCTGTCGGTCCGCACCACAAACTGCCTGGAAGAAAGGGGAATCTTCACCGTCCGGGACCTGTTGAATTGTACCCGAGATGATCTTCTGGATATCTCCAACTTCGGCGAAAAAACCCTCGAAGAAGTCTACAAGGCACTGGAGGGCGTCGGCTTCTACCGTAAGTCGAAACGCCAGGCAGCGGAAACTCCAGATCGACCCAGATAGAGGTATCATCTTGCCACGCGGTATTCGGGTCTATGGAAAGAAGCGCGGCAACCGGCGAACCGGCTCCAGGGCAATCGGCAGCGCCGGCGAAGCGTTGTTTTTCGCCGTCTTCCTGCTGCTAGGGTGCGTCGGTCTGGCGGTTATTCTGGTCACCCTTGTGCTGCCCGAGTGGAGAGCCAACCACGAGTTCGTCAGACACACATGTACGGTGCTGGATAGGCGTGTGGCGAAGGACACCGACGGCGAAGGAGCATCGCTCTACCGGCCGGAAATTCAGATCGAATACGAAATCGGCGGCCAGACGTACCGTATCTGGACGTACGACATCTCGAAGGCCTATTCTTCCGGACGCAGCGGCAAGCAGGCCATTGTGAATCGCTTCGAGGTCGGTCGAGAGTATGCTTGTTGGTACGATCCGGCCGACCCCAACACGGCGGTACTGGTACGGGGATATACCTGGTGGGTTTGGCTGCTGCTGATCGTGCCGATTTCATTCGTTCTTATCGGCGGCGGCGGATGCATTCACGCGGCCTTGCATTGGGGTAAGTCGGCCGAGCGGAGCGCCGCAATAACACGCCGGGCGTCGCAACTCGATTTGTTCGATCGGGACGGTCGCAACCGGGACGAGTATCCCAACATCCCGGCCGCGACCGACATGACCAACAGCCCGGGCACCACGCTGGCGTTTCGGCTTCCCATCGGCACTTCGCCGGCCTGGGCCCTGTTTGCCGTGCTAATAGCCTGCCTGTTTTGGAACGGCATCGTCTCGGTCTTCGTGGTGATAGCCGTCAACAGCCACCTGGAGGGCGATCCGGAGTGGTTCCTTACGATTTTCATTATCCCGTTCGTCCTGGTGGGAATCGGACTGATCGTCTACTTCATCCGGCAGTTGCTGGTGACCACCGGCATAGGGCCGACCCTGCTGGAGATCTCCGACCACCCGCTACATCCGGACGAAGAGTACGAGCTTTTCGTCTCCCAGTCGGGACGGCTGACGATTAACTCGTTGGAAGTCTTGCTAATGTGCCGGGAAAAGGCAAGCTACCGACAGGGAACCGACACGCGGACGGAAACCCGGGATGTCTACCGGCAGCAGGTCTTCCTCCGCGAAGGGTTCGAGGTCTATCGGGGTATGCCCTTCGAGGTCCAATGCGACGTTGGCGTGCCGGCCGAGGCAATGCATTCCTTCAAGTCGGACCACAACGAAATCAACTGGAAGCTGGTAGTCAAGGGAGACGTGCAAGGCTGGCCGGACTACGAACGATCGTTTCCCGTAATCGTTTATCCGAAAGCGGAAGGATGAAGGCGGAAGGGGGAAGGCGGCCGCTTGCGGCTTCGCAATGTTCAACTCTCAACCATCAACCCTCAACCATCAACTCTCAACTCTCAACTCTCATGAACGCTCCGCGGGTAATCATACGGCTGGACGACGACGATCGGGTGTATCAGCCGGGCGATACGCTGTCGGGTGAGTACGTTTTGGAGTCGATTCCGCCCGAGCGGGTCAAGGCGGTCGAGGTCTCCTCGTTGTGGTGCACCGAGGGCAAGGGGGATGAAGACCTGGCAGTACACGACTTCCGGCGGTCGGCGGCCGAAAACGGCGATTGGTTCTCCCACAATCGGCCGCAGCGCTTCAATTCCACGTTACCCAACAGCCCTCTGAGTTACGACGGGCTGATTGTGAAGGTTCGTTGGTGCGTTCGGGTGCGGGTGTTTTTGGGGCGAGGCAAGGAACTGCTCGGCGAGATGCCGTTTCGGTTGGGTAGTGTTCCGGCAGCCAGTCAGTCCCCTCTCCCCTTGGGAGAGGGTGATGGTGAGGGCAAATCGGAGCAAACTGCTTGATTTCAGGCCCTCATCCCCGGCCCCTCTCCCAAAGGGAGAGGGGAGACTTTCCGCAACAGCAACTAGCCAAGCTTGATGTTGCAGGTTTTTCCGAATGAGCCATAACCCCTTTTCTACGCGCTGCATTCGTCCCGGCGCCATTCCGTACATCTTTCCGCCGGGTGAAAGCGCCCGGCAACTCCTGCAATTGCTCCGGCAGAATTCCTGGCGGGGTGAGATCGTCGGACCACACGGTTCCGGCAAGTCGGCCCTGTTGGCTACCCTGATTCCGCTGGTCGAGCAAGCCGGACGTAAAACACTCCTGGTCGAGTTGCACGACAGCCAGCGCCGCCTGCCGATCGACCTGAGAAGCGCACTCGAGCCAGGCCGAGCCGAAAAAGGGACCAGGTTTAATTTGTGCGAAGCACCCTCCCGGCCGTTGGGGCAAATTAAACCTGGTCCCTTTTTCGGCCCCACCTTGGTCGTGGTTGACGGCTACGAGCAGCTTGGCCGCTTCAGCCGGTTCCGGATACGATGGTTCTGCCGCCGTCGGGGGTTGGGGCTGTTGGTGACCGCCCACGCACCGGTTGGCCTGCCCCTTCTTTACCGTACCGGCATGGATCTTCAACAGGCCGAGCGGATCGTCGCCTGGCTACTCGGCGAGTCCAAGCCGTTGGTCACCCCGACCCAATTGGCCGATTGTCTCCGTCGGCACGGCCCGGACAGGCGCGAAACGCTGTTCGAGTTGTACGATCTGTACGAGCTTCACTCCCACGATCCAACCGTCCAGTGACGATTGGCCGCGTGCTGCTTCGCAGGGTGCCAAACCTGGTTCCCAAGCAGAGCTTGGGACCGAGTGTATGCGGTACGGCCATGCGGCAAGGCGCGACCAGCGGTCGCGGCTTTGTATGAGTGGAAATGACGCACCCGTCTCGGCCGCGTTTTGTGACCTAGCCTTTCTTATGAGTATGTCTGTGCGCCGGCTGGCATACCGGCCGTCACAATCGATGCAATTGGAATACTTTGACCAGGCCCGAGAACCAGCGGGACAGGAAAGCCTGACCATCTGCCGGACCGACTATCTGCCTACACTTGACCGGCCGGTAAGGGATTGGTCTGATGGATATTGTGGACCGTCCCCCGAATGTGGAGTCGCGAAATGAACTGTTCGAGAACATTGAGTCTGCTATCCGTTTGTGGTGTCGCGCTAGCACTTTTTGCAGCGCCCTTGGAAAGCCAAACGTGCTTTGCTGCCTGGCCGTGTACTTCCTGTGCTGGAGGGTACGGCACCGCGTCGGCCGTGACAGCCTACACTCCGGCCTTTGTCCCACGAGCATCTCGAAGGGGGCCGGGATACAATCTGGCAGCCTGCGTCACCTGCAAACCGCGAACCTACGCCGCCGTGCCGCAAGCCTACACCGCCGTGCCCCAGATGAGTCCACCGAGCGTGTATCTGCCGGCCCAGGCGCAGTCATGCTACCAGCCGGTGACTGCCTGGCTGACTCGCCCGAGCCTGGTGCCCTACATATCCTACCGGAGGCCCTGGCCGCTGACTCGCGTTATGTACTACAGTCCGTATGTCTCTTACTACAGTCCGTGCGTCTCTTGCTACACTCCGTGCGTTTCCACTTGCAGTCCTTGCGTGTCCTGGTGTGATCCGTGTATGTCGTGTGGCACGTCGGTGGGGACATCGGTGTCGGGATGTACTTCGTGCGGCTCGATTGGAGCGCCGGCGACCACCCCTTATTATACGCCCCCTTCGAGTCCCGGCTCTGCCGCGGCCACGGCGCCGAGTTTGTTGACGCCCCCTTCGTCGGCCGGTCCCGCCACCGGCGGTTCGACGCCCAAGACGTTCGAGGAGAAAACGACTCCCGAGCCCCAATCGACACTCAAGCCGATCCCGGAGAAAGAGAGTCGGAACACTTCGCCGGCAACGCCGAAGCTGATTGACCCCTACAGCCGGACGACCGCCGTGCCGATCCGTCAGGCTGCTCATTTCCGCCCTGTCTCCACGACTTTTCAGCCCGCCGCCAGCGGCTGGCGAGCGTCGCGCGACTGATTGCTTGCTTATCCTATCCGCTCGTCACGAATAGAACCCCCACTTCCCCACCGCCTCGAAGGCGTTTGGGAAATGCTCGATCGTGGGGCGACGGTGGTTGATGGGCCAGGTGACGGCCACGACGTCGAATCGGGCGGAGTATTCCAGCAGGCGGTGACGTTTGAGGAACGTTACGGCCAGTCGGGTGAGGCGGCGCTGTTTGGCCAGGTCGACCGCCTCGACCGGATGGCCGACCTCGGCCGAGCGACGCGTCTTGACCTCGACAAACACGACCGTCCGCCCGTCGACTGCCACCAGGTCCAACTCACCCGGCTTGCTGCGGTCGCCCCGGGCGACGATTTTGTAGCCCTGCCGCTTGAGGAATCGGGCGGCCGCTGCTTCACCCCGCCGGCCGAGTGTTTTTCGTGGAAACAGACGGCGAAACCACTCGGCGACGATCGCGCGAAGGCCCATATCTCTCAAAGCGGAAAGCGGAAAGCGGAAAGCGGAAAGCGGAAAGCGGAAAGCTGATAGCTCTACTTGCCGCGTTTATTGCGATCGACGCGGCGTTCCTTGAGCCGGGTGGCCTTGCCCACTCGATCGCGGAGGTAGTAAAGCTTCGCTCGGCGGACAACGGCGGACCGCTTGACCTCGATCTTGGCGATTCGCGGGGAGTGCAGCGGGAATTTCCGCTCGACGCCTTCGCCCTGGACAATCCGGCGGACGGTGAACATCTCGCGGGTGCCGGACCCGCTTCGGGCAAGCACCACGCCGTTAAAGATTTGGATACGTTCTTTTTCGCCTTCCAGAATGCGGCAATGCACGTCGACCGTGTCGCCGATTTCAAAGAAGGGGACCTCATCTTTCATACTGGCCTTCTCGACCTTGGCCATAATTTCCTGGCTCATTTATTCTTCCTTTCCGAAGTCGCTTGGCTCTGTTGATTCGATTGGGCTGATTCGATTGGAATGTCGGCCCGGCGGCGGCGGGTTCGCGACATGCTGTTTTCTTTTCTCCACCGGGCGATTTATTCGTGGTTTCCGCCCAGAAGGACCGCGGGGACTTCGAGTCCCCGATACTCGCGTGGTCGGGTATACTGGGCGAACTCCAACAATCGGCCGGGCTGCGAGAACGAATCGTCGCCGCTACTCTCTTCGTCTCCCAATACGTCCGGCACCAGCCGAATTACACTGTCAATTATCACCATGGCGGCCACCTCGCCCCCATTGAGGACGAAGTCGCCGATTGAAATCTCATCCGGTTCGAGAATCTCGCGAATCCGCTCGTCGAAACCCTCGTAGCGGCCGCACAACAACAATATCCGCTCCCGCTGGGCCAACTCTTCCACCACGGCCTGGTTCAGCGGTCTTCCCTGTGGAGTGAGCATGACCAGGTGGCCGGGCCGCGGACCGTCGCCTCGCACGGCTTCGACACACTCGATGACCGGCTCGACCTTCAGGACCATGCCCGGCCCGCCCCCGAAAGGACGGTCGTCGACCTTCTTGTGCTTATTTTCGGCCCAGTCGCGGATGTTGTGCAACATCACCTCGACCAGGTCACGCTTGATCGCCCGCTTCAACAGGCTCTGGCCCAGGTACCCCTCGAACATTTCGGGAAACAGGGTCAAGAGGTCGAAGCGCATCGGGCGTTACTCGGTATTTTCGCTTTCTTCGGCAGCGGCCGGTTCGGGCGCCGGTTTTTCGGCTGCCGGTTCTTCGGCGGGCTGTTCGGCCGGCGGCGGTTCGTCGGGTTTGGTAATTTGGATCGGCTCGGGCCTACGGCGTTGTTTGGCCAGGTGTTTTAGGGCCTCCTCCTGTTGGGCAATTCGCGTCCCGCCCAGCCCGTATTTCTTTATCAGCACCTGAACGTTCTCGCTGGGCTGCGCCCCGACATCCAGCCAATGCTTGATCCGCTCGCCGTTGAGCACCGCCCGGGCGTCCACGTCCGCGACCATCGGGTCGTAGGTGCCCAATTCCTCCAACACCCGGCCGTCGCGCGGGGTCCTGCTGTCCATCGCACAAATGCGAAAGAAAGGTCGGTGCCGCCGGCCCAGCTTTTTCATTCGAATACGTACTGCCACGTTGTTCTCCTTCTGAACACCCGATCTGTTGATTGCTTCAATTTGATTCCCATATCTCTTTCGCGTGGGTCTCGTTCCTCGACCCACCCTACGGACTTAGGAGTTGTAACACAATAACTTGATCAATTGGGTGGCACGGCCCTGAGCGCAGCGAAGGGCGTGGGGGCCGGAAAAACACGCCCTTCGCTGCGCTCAGGGACGTGCCACCCAGTTGCCGATTTGGTCAAGTTATTCTTTTACAACGACTTATCATTTCACCGCGCTGT
>JAUWJC010000543.1 GCA_030607895.1 Pirellulales bacterium | reverse complement strand
GGTGGCGGCGGTGGTGGAGGCGCGGGCGATAGACAGCTGGTTAAGCTGCCTCCGCCCGTAACGCCCGAGATTGTGCCCGAGTTGGTTCTCTATATCTCCTGCGGTGAGGACAGCGGGCCGGGTAAAGTGTACAGGTAACCGACACGGGCAGGGTGCTGGGTTGGGTCAACCTGCCGTTCACTGCCACCGGGTTGGCCATGCACCGCGAGCACGGTTTGATTGCGGCATTGCCTCGCGACGGCGGCAAGATCGTGCGTATCGACGAGTCGGGAAAGCCCTCCACGATCATCGAGAAGGACCCGTCGAAGATGCTTGTGCATCCGGTCGACGTGGGTCTGTCGGCCGCCTCCGACACGATTGTCGTGGCCGACAATGTGGCCAACGTGCTGGCCGCCACGACCGCGGCCGGCGTCGACCCCAAGGTCTACCGGCGGTTCAAAGGCCAGAAGTGGGACGCCCAGGACATGTCGGTAGCGGTAACCACCGATCGGCACGTCATCTTCGGCACCAACGGCGACAAGGGGATTTACCGCTTTTCCGGCGACGATCATTCGGCCTCGAAGGGCCCCCTGTTGCCGGAAGCCGGCGGCGTGGCGGCCGATACGGCATCGCTGAAGTGGGCGGCCACGCAGCCGCCGAACCTGGTCTGCGTGTTCGAAGGCGAGGAACCGGTAAAGAAGTTCAAGTTGCCGGCGAACAAGCGGATATATCGCAACGGGCTGCTGTCGTTTGCCCCGGCCGGAGGCGTCGTGGTGGCTGCCCGACCCAGCGATGAAGAGGTCGGCGAGGTGTGGCTTATCCTATTCGAGACAAAAGATGATGGAACCGACAAGGAGACAATCCGCAACCTCTTCCCCTGGAACAAGGAGCGGATGGTCGATTTCGTCGTCGGCCCACGAATGCTCTGGGAGAGGAAGTCGCCCTCGGACTACAAGAGCATTTATTAGTTGAAAGTCGAAAGTTGAAAGTCGAAAGTTGAAAGTCGAAAGTTGAAAGTTGAAAGTTGAGAGTTGAGAGTTGATAGTGGGTAGTTATCAGTTGCGCGAGAACAAGCCGCTTGCGGTTTCGCAACGTCCAACTCTCAACTTTCAACTCTCAACTCTCAACTTTCGACTCTCAAGGTGCGAGATGGAATTCCGGCGGCTATGGCTGCCGTTGGTGCTGGTGGGGCTTGTCGCAACCGGCGCTCGGGCACAGCACTCGACGGCCGTGCAGTTGCCCACCTACTCGTATTTCGGCACCAGCACCACGGTCTCGGTTCCGGACCGTGGCAGCGTGTACATGGGCGGGATCAATCGGGCATCGAGCGGCTCGAATCAATACCGCTCGCCCCTGTTGCCCTTTGCACCTTTGGGGAACCGCGCTATTGGCAGCAGCCGGGGCGCGTCGAGTACCAGAGTCTCGGTGTGGATTCACGATTTCGAGGCGATGGATGAGTATCTTCTCAGTCAGCCCACGCCCTTTCGCGCCGGGCCGGCTGGGGCGGCCGATCCTTGGCCCCGTCGGCTGGCAGAAGCGCAGGACGCGCGCAATGCTCGACCGGCGGCCGGTTCGCCCGATCCCAAGCTCAACTCCGCCCGCAACGAGAAGTCGCGGCGCGCCGAAGCGGTGACGTTCTTCGAGCGGGGCTTGAAGGCCGAAGCGGGTGGCAAGGCCAATGTGGCGCGAATCTACTACCAGATGGCATCGCGCCGGGCGACGGGCGAGTTGAAACAGCGGGTTCTCGCCCGGCTCGAGCTGGTCAACGCCGCAAAGATCGCCGGCAACCGCTAGCCCGGATTCCCAGACGACAACCGTTCGCGAAATACCAAGGAAGAACAGAAGCTATAACCTGGTTCCCAAGCTCTGCTTGGGAACCCGCTACTCTCCAGCAGTACGGTGCGCTGCGGTCCCAAGCAGAGCTTGGGACCGAGTGCAAGAGCAGAAGCTACTTCAGCAGCAGGTTGTATGTACGCCCCGCTTTCAGTTCCACTACGACCGTACCGTCGTCGTCCGGTTTGGCTGGCACTGCCTGGCTGCCCGAGCGGATATTGACGATCTTGTGGTTCTCTGGTGGGCGTATTTTGTGCCGGCCGTCGAGTGTGGATTTCAGCACGGCGGACGTGGCGCGGCCGTTGCGCCAGTTGATGTCCACTTCCAACCCACCTCGGGCGCGGAGGCCTCGGACGTGGCCGCTGGGCCAGGCCTCTTTGGGCCAGGCGGGTAGCAGGACGATCTCGCCGGCGTGGCTCCCGAGCAGCATCTCGGCGATGGCTGCCGTGCCACCGAAGTTGCCGTCGATTTGGAACGGCGGATGCCTGTCGAGCATGTTGGAATACGTCGACTTGCGCAGCAGGGCCAGTACGTTCTCATGCGCTTTCCGGCCATCTTCCAGCCGGGCGAAGAAATTGATGATCCACGCCCGGCTCCAACCGGAATGCCCGCCGCCGTTGGCCAGGCGGAAATCGAGCGACTTGCGGGCGGCGGCAGCCAGCTTGGGCGTGCCGCGAGACGTGATCTGCCGGCCGGGGTGCAAGGCGAACAGGTGCGACATGTGTCGATGTCCCGGCTCCGGCTCCTGGAACTCCTCGCACCATTCCATCAGCCGGCCGGTCGAGCCGATCTGCTAGCCGATTTGCGGGCCGGCCAGTCGCGATCGGGCGTCTTTCACCCGGCCGACGAATTCGTCGTCCATGCTCAGCACCTCGGCCGCCGCGAGGCAGTTGGTGAACAGGTCCCAGATGATCTGCTGATCCATCGCGCAGCCCATCGAAAGGTTCGATGTCTTGCCGTCCGGGGTACGAAAGCGGTTCTCCGGCGAGGTCGACGGCCCGGACACTAGTGCCGCAAATCACAATTGATGGCCCACTAGGGCCAAAGTTTTCCCATCTTGCCGTCTGCTTGCCCATTTTTCCATCCAGGGGGCGGCTCGTTTTATCGACTCGTTTTTTACTGGACGGCCCGTGTATGTCCAGCGCATCGGTTTGGCGAAGGTACGGTTGAAGTATTCGATGAAGTCACTCAGACGCTGCTTCAATTCGCCGATGGAT
>JAUWJC010000346.1 GCA_030607895.1 Pirellulales bacterium | reverse complement strand
ACGGCGGACAAGTCCGCCGGCTAAACGGAACTCGTCTGACAACTGAAAACTGACAACTTAATCCGAAAACCTCAATTCTTGACCGCGTTGAGTATACATGGAGAATTCGTGGCCGTCACGGATTTTGGGCAGCGCAATTGGCCAAGGGTAATCCCTACCAGGCTTGTCCCGGTGGAGCGAGGGTTTGACAACTACCAGGACCCCGAACGGAGAAACTCCCATGAAACTTCTGACTGCGCTGTCTATTGTTTTGGCGTGCGTGCCTCTTGCGGGCTCCACCTTTGCGGAAGAGACGACCCGGTCCAACGTCCTCTTCCTGATCTCGGATGACCTGAACAACTCGGTCGGCTGCTACGGCCACCCGCTGGTGAAAACGCCGAACATCGACCGGCTCGCCGCCCAGGGCGTTCGGTTCGAGCGGGCGTACTGCCAGTTCCCGCTCTGCGGGCCGAGTCGGAATTCGATGCTCACGGGGCTGTACCCGAACAGCACGGGCATCCTGGCCAATGGTCAGATCTTCCGGCAGACGATTCCCCGGCACCACAGCCTGCCGCAGGCCTTCCGGCTGGAAGGCTACTTCGCCGCCCGCATCGGAAAGCTGTATCACTACAACGTACCCAAGTCCGTGGGCACGAACGGCCACGACGATCCCGGATCGTGGGAGTTGGAGCTGAACCCGGCCGGCTGCGATCGGCTGGAGGAGGAGCCGCACATCTTCAGCCTCAGCCCCGGGCACTTCGGCGGCACACTGAGTTGGTATGCGTCGCCGAAGAGCGATGAGCACCACACGGACGGTCTGCTTGCCGTCGATGCCGAGTGGGTTTTGGAGCGGTGTGCCCGGCAGAAGGACCGCCCGTTCTTCCTCGCCGTGGGATTCTATCGCCCCCACACGCCCTACGTGGCCCCGAAGCCGTACTTCGAGTGCTACCCGAAGCAGGACATGCCTGTGGTGCGGGGCGTAAAGGAAGACCAGGCCGACCTGCCGGCCGCCGCGCTGGCGAGTTCCAGGAAATTGCAGGACAAGATGACGGACGAGCTGCGCCGCGAGTGCGTACAGGCCTATTTCGCCAGCATCACGTTCATGGACGCGCAGGTCGGCCGGGTCCTGGATGCGCTGGAGCGGCTCGGGCTGGCCGAAAACACAATCGTCGTCTTCACCAGCGACCACGGATACCCCCTGGGCGAGCACGGCCTGTGGCAGAAGTTGAGCCTCTTCGAGGAAAGTGCGCGGGTGCCGTTGATCATCGCCGCACCCGGGGTGGGCGTCGAAGGCGGCGTCTGCAAGAGCCCGGTCGGCCTGATCGACCTGTATCCGACACTTGCCGGACTGTGCAACGTGAAGGCCCCGAATAATCTGCAAGGCCAGAGTCTCGTGCCAATGCTGAAGGACCCGGATGTCATGGGCCGCGGTTGGGCGCTCAGCCAGGTCACCCGCGGCGGGCGACGACAAGGCCGCTTCTTCGGCTACACGCTACGGACGCCCCGGTGGCGTTACACGCAGTGGGCCGATGGCGACCGGGGCCGCGAACTGTACGACCACGAGGCCGACTCCCGGGAACTGGTGAATCTGGCTGACGATCCCGCCCACGCGGAAACCGTCGCGCGGCTTTCCCGGCAGCTTCGTAACGCGCTAAAGCAGACCTTCCCGGCTTCCGGCAAGACGCCGCCGAAACGCGAGGGCCTTTGGGCACCAAACCTCACCGATCCATGATCGTGAAGGACGGAAGCCGGTCCACCACTCTGGAGATTGTAGAAAGCACGTCGTGAAACGCCGCCTTTCTGGTTGACATTCTCGTTCGGGAGCGAAGCGAGGTGTACCTGGAGGCGCTCGAACAGGTGCGGACTGTCGCGCGTTCCTTTACGGGCCCTTGGCAAAGAGGACGGTCGTGCTACACTGCGAACGGATAGAGCCCTGAACCGATTCCGCTGTCGTTGCCGAGCAACCACGGCAGTCAAACCCGGCAAGCGTTTGATCAACCATGCGAATTCTGCTCCTGACACTCACGATCGCACTTATCCCCCTTCCTGCCCTTCCTGCCGCGTCTCAGATCCAGCCTGTCCGGCGACCGCTGAAGATCGGAACCGTGACGCCCAGCGCGAACCGAGTGCCGCGGTACGAGCGGCTGGAACTCCAGGTGTATCTCGACGCGACATACGACAACCCGTTCGATCCCGACGACGTGCGGCTGGACGCCGTCTTCACCACGCCCTCCGGCAAACGGCTCGCCGTCCGAAAAAGGGGACCGGCACCGTCGGCAAACCGAAAACTCTCGTGAAAACCAGCCCGTGACGGAGCCAGTCCCCATTTTCGGACTCCCCTCCTTACAGTTTGAGTTCTTAGATTTTAGTGTTTTACCACTTCGGTAGGTTCTTGCAGGCCGTCAATACTAAAATCTAAGGATTGACCCCTTTGCCTTTGCTGGAATTCCCTGGAGAAGCGTTCACTGCCGGCGAAGCTTCATCACCACCATCTGGTGGATTTTGAATTTCGGCAGATCGGCTTCCAGGCGGCCGTTTTCGAACCGCCATCCTTCCAACTCGACCCCGGCAGGTTGAAGGTGAACGGTTGTGGGTTTGGCCGGCAGTCGGACGGAAACGTGGCAGGCCGGGGCGGGCGGAATACCGGTAATCCTGCGGTAACGTCCCTTTCCGGAAACGACGACCTCGCGGCTTCCCGGTGCCATGTTCACCAAGTGCAAAATGTGGTCGTCCCCCTTTCGTCGCAGGACCACCTCGACCGTGTCCGGAGCGTCCGTCGTCAGCAGCCTTTTGTCCGGCGGCAGGACCTTGTCGAACACCAGCCGTAGCAGGTCGTCGGGCACCACGTTGTCGCCATGCTTTGACAACAGCGGGATGGGAACGTAGAACGCCTGCCCCAGACCGTACCGGATCATCGGGAGCATTGGGTGGATCTTGTCGTCGGTATCCCGCACCTGTAGCAACTCGGTTGCCGTCGAAAGTCCCAGCCGATGCAGCCAATGCGAGAACTCCGCCCGCTTGCCGCCGAGGTCTGCCGATAAGGGTTCGGACCCGCCGGGCGCGATAACGTTGGCAATACCGAAGACTTCGCGCAGCCGTACGTCGCCGTCGATGCCCATGCCCGTCATCAGCAGCGTCCCTCCCCCTCGGATGAATTCGACCAGATTGTCAACGGTCTGCTTGGTCAGCGTTTTCGGGTGTTCCACGATCAGCAGCGGGCTGCGGACGTCCTGCCGCAAGAGCCGCCAGTCCGGAATCATCTCGTAGTTCAGGTGCAGCCTGGGCAGCACTTCGGCAGCACCTTTGATCCGGTTGTTGCGCCCGGCAAAGCCAAAGCATGCCGTCGAGCCGTCGATTAAGGCATAGTGGGCCGCGGCGCTGTGCAGCAGCGAGGCCTCCGGCACGCGATCCGACCCGAGACACCACCGCTGCCGGTTGCGCAAGAATGGAGCCACGACCTCCGCCATGAACTCGAACCGCTGGGCGATGATGCCGCTTTCGGGCGTGGGGGTGTCCCAGGCGCCATAGCGGCCGCCGTTGGCGACGATGATTGCCATCTCCTGCTGGATCTGTACGTCGGGCTTCGGACCCATCTGCAATGCGGCGGTGACGCCGTCGATCCACGGGAGCCCGGGCATGATGCCCACCCGCGTCACCAGGTCGAACGGCAACTGCTGGGAATCGTACCAGTGGGCGTCGGCCGAGAGTCCTTCCACGCGATTGCCGTGGTCGCCGGTGAGATAGGCGATTCCCTCATCGGGCTTTTCCGGCATACGCAGCGAGTAGGCCCAATTGACCGCCACCAGGCACTTCGGGTCGATCTCGTGGATCATCTTCGCCGTTTTGTGGACGAACTCGCGGAAGATCTGCCGCTGCATCTCGTGATAGGCCGACCAGCCCTCCTCACCGGATTTGGCTGGCGCCTCGAGACCGGTTTTCTTCTTGACCCGTGCCCGGGAGTGATCGCAGTAACACAAGTGGACGGTCCAAAGCGTCCCGTCGAGCCACCAGCCTTCGGGGCGATACTCGGTCATGATCTCCCGCAGCATCGGCCAGAGGTACTCCTCTGCCACGCCCGAGTGGTAGCACAGACTGCGTTCCCACTCCTTGCCGTCGGCACGGGAACGGTTCCACTCTGGGTGGCGTTGCATGATCACGCCGTCGCGGCCGATGTTGTAGTAGGCGGAGAAGTGGTATCCGTCGCGCCGGGCAACGTCGCGCCAGATCGCTAGCACGTCCCGTGCCAGCCGCGGCGGGGTGTGACCGATCTTCGTCGGATAGGTGGTCCAGCCGGGGTTCCCCTTGGCGTGGATCTGAATTAGATCGGGCTTCGAGAGGCCTACAAGTCTGGCCGTTTCGTCGAAGTCGGCGTCGCGCCCCACCTCGTGCCGCTCGACCGTGTGGTGGTCTTCGTGGAGCAGCCAGAAACTCCGCTCGTACCAGTTGGTGTCGGGTTCACTGCCCTGGGCAATCACCGCCGTCAGGGCGACCACTAAGCTGGCAGCCAACAGAAGTGTGGCTACGTTTCTCACTCTCATGATCCTGCTCCTTTGTATTACCTGGTTCACCTATTACACTCGATCCGCCACTTGTCCCCAATCTTTTGAGATTCAGGGAACAGCATACACAGTTTCGGTGTATTCGGTGACCCCATGCTGGTTTTGGCCGTTGGTAAATAGTAAATAGGGTCAATGGTAAATATGAGGTAAATAGCGGTAAACAGGGCAAACAGGGGACAGTCACCTATTTCTGCGTCGGAAAGGAATGCAAAATAGGTGACTGTCCCCTATTCAGACTGGTACGAGCCGAAGTCAACTTGAAACGACAACAGATCCTCCTGTATGCTCTGAGACGACGTGAACCAACATTGCAGCCTTGCCTTAAGCAAGTCCCATATCAACTCCCCAAGCGAAGGTTCCGAGGGTGACCGACATCTATTGACAGTTACCATGTTTCACACTTCTAACCCACCGACAGGTATTGGCATGTGGCCTATCAGTTGTCAGTTGT